>DATHVY010000320.1:0-15426 GCA_035461045.1 Planococcus sp. (in: firmicutes) | reverse complement strand
AAATGTCTCCAATTGAAGAGCTGCCTCGAACTTGAGTAAACTTTAGTTTTATAGTACTATGGGTTAAGCTGCTCTATGATGAAAATGAGGGATTCGATTATGTTATATAGATATAAGAAATCATTCGAAAAAATCGCAATGGGTTTGATGAGTTTCATGCCTAAAGAGCGAGAGTTGAAGAAATTGCAGCAAACCATGCATATGTATGAAGAAAAAAGCGGCTGGCAATTATACCTTTGGAAAAAAGGGGATGATTTCGTCGGTTTATTGGGTGTGGAAGTAGAGGAAGAAAGTTTTACTGTCCACCATATATCTGTCAATCCTTCCCATAGAGGCGAAGGGATTGGCCATGCAATGATTGATAAGATCCAACAATTGATGCAAGAACGCACGATGCTCGCGACAGATGAAACCGAGGCTTTCTTAAAAAAATGCCCTACCAAACAGCAAAACAACTAAAATTCCATAAAATAGAACCGAGCCACTTGGACTCGGTTCTATTTTTGCTATTAGGAAACTTTTATTCTGAAATGACAAAAGTCCGGACAAATTATTGTCCGGACACTCTCTTTTACAGGTTTCTCCTCTTTTTCTGTTCACGGAGGCTGATGATGGAAGAACGGTCCCGCAGTCTGTGCTTGTGCATCAAAAAGTAGGGGTCCTGTTTTTCAAATGGGTTCGATTTTGCATATGCCTCAACCAATGACGCCAATTCCGGCGAAATTACGGGAACATCGAATGCTTCAAAAGGTTTGCGGTCGGTGACGGCCTCAATCGAGTCGGCCAGTTTTTCAAGCAGAACCGGATGGTCAAAGCCATCTACCCAAATGCCGGGAACGGTCAGTTTTACTTTTGCCCGGATAAAAGACCTTAAAGCACCTGGATAATTGCTTCTTCTCCAATGATACATTCCGACGGCCATTTGAATCCAGCCGGTCATTGGGTGGGTTTTATCTTTTGGAGCCAGTGATTTCCAATATTCCTCACCAACTTCGTGGCATTCAAAATAATCTTTTTCTTTGTTGAAGTGAATAATATACTGGATAAAGAGCGGGTGATGGAGTGGGTGCATTTTGAACCCCTTTCTACTATAATAAGGTGAAGCTAAAACCTCAAATAAGTCTATGAAGTATAAAGTCAGGTGGTCAATTATGTCGTATGAAGTAAAAGTGCAGGCTTTTGAAGGGCCTCTTGATTTATTATTGCATTTAATACAGCGTTTGGAAATTGATATTTATGATATTCCCGTTTCTCAGATTACTACACAGTATATGGAACATATCCGCGCCTTGCAAGTACTGGAACTGAACGAAGCCAGTGAATACCTGGTAATGGCTGCAACCTTGCTGGCGATTAAAAGCAAAATGCTGCTCCCTGTCCATGAAGGGGATTTGGAAGAGGTGGATTACGAATACGAGGAACACGATCCGCGGGATGAGCTGGTTTCAAGGCTGGTGGAGTATAAGAAGTTCAAGGAAGCCTCGATGAAGTTAAAAGAGCTTGAGGCCGATAGGGCTGAGATTTTTTCCAAAGCCCCGATGGATCTGTCTGAATACCAGACGTTGGCTCCTTTTGAAAATATCAATCTCGAGGTCAACACATTTGATATGCTGGCAGCTTTTCAGAAAATGATGAACCGAAAGAAATTGCGGTCACCGCTCTCGGCACGAATTGCCCGACAGGAGATATCAATTAAAGATCAAATGACTTCCATTGTTACCAGATTGAAGTCTGCAAAAGGGAGAACTTCCTTTGACAGACTGTTTTCTTCCGATGACAAAACAGTGACGGTCGTGTCTTTTCTGTCTTTGCTCGAGTTGATGAAACGACAGGTTGTCCATGTAGAACAGGAAAAGAATTTCACGGATTTGATGGTGGAACTCAGAAAGGAAGAGTGGCAGTATGACGACGAATCTTATAAGTAAAATTGAAGCATTATTGTTTGTTGCCGGTGATGACGGCTTGACGATGAAGCAACTGCAGTTCTTGACCGATGGCGAAACAGCCGAGATTCAAGCAGCAATCGAAGCAATGGAGAAAAGATATAGTGAGCCGGAGCATGGGATAACACTCAAAGAGCTTGCGGGTGTTTATCAGCTTGTCACTAAGCAACAAGTGGCTGAAACGATTCAGAGACTCGTCGAAAATCCAACTGCTCAATCGCTTTCTCAAGCTTCTTTGGAAGTGTTGGCGATTATCGCTTATAAACAGCCTCTTACACGTGTTGAGATAGAAGATTTAAGGGGCGTAAAATGTGAAAAGCCGCTTCATACTTTGGCTGCTAAAGGGCTGATTCAAGAAACCGGTCGGGCAGAAGGCACCGGCAGAGCCATTCTCTATGGCACGACAAAGGAATTTTTGAATTATTTCGGATTAAAGAGCCTGGCTGAATTACCCGCCATGCCGGAAGAAGAGGACGACGATGAACAGGACACAGACCTCTTTATGACGAAGTTTCAAGAGACATTCAAAGAAGAAGTGAATGTGTGAGAAACCATGAACCCTCTGTTCATGGTTTTTATATTGGGAAAGTTTTGGTGATAGAGCCGAATCGGTAATGTAAAGCCAGCTGCTTTCGCTTTTTAGTGAAATGTGGCATAATGCCGAGAGGAACGAACGGCAAAAGGAAAAATTCAATGAGGTGAACTTATGGAGAGATTACAAAAAATGCTTGCACACGCAGGCGTTGCTTCAAGACGGAAGTCGGAGCAGTTAATAATGGATGGCAAAGTGAAGGTCAATGGAAAGGTTGTCAAAGAGATGGGAATAAAAGTTTCCCAATCGGACACAATTGAAGTGGAAGGCGTACAACTTGAAAAAGAACAAAAAGTTTATTATTTACTGTATAAGCCTCGCGGCGTCATTTCGGCAGTTTCTGATGACAAAAACCGCAAAGTGGTAACAGATTTCTTTGACGATATCGACAAACGAATCTATCCCGTCGGCAGACTGGATTATGATACATCAGGATTGCTGATCATGACCAATGACGGTGAGTTCGCGAACATGCTGACGCATCCCAAATATGAAATCGACAAAACATATGTTGCAAGATTAAAAGGCATCCCCCCGAAAGAAGAACTGCAGAAACTGGCAAAAGGCATCAAACTGGAGGATGGCATGACGGCACCGGCAAAAGTGAAATTGATCTCGGCCGACAGCAAACAACAAAAAGCAATCGTGCAGATCACCATTCATGAAGGCCGGAACAGACAGGTCAGACGGATGTTTGAAGCCATCGGATTCCCGGTACAGAAGTTGAGCCGCGAACAATTCGCTTTTCTGACATTAAAAGGATTGAATGCTGGCGAATCAAGAGAATTGACCGCTCATGAAGTGAAGCTGCTGAAAGTGTTGAGTGAGACTGGAAAGAGGCATTAACGTTCACAAACACTTCAAAACTCCGGAATTTAAGTGGTCGCAACTTTGTTATAATGATATTATATTCTTGCCTCAGAGGAGGATAATGGATGAATAATAAAAGCGGCAAAAAGAAGAAAAGAGTCATTGTCCGATCAGTGATTTTAGCTATCTTGATTTCGGCTATCGGCTATACTTTATACAACAATGCAACCGCTGACGACGTCAATCTACTGAGGGTGGGAGACCAGGCACCTGATTTTTCGCTTATGGACCTTGATGGCAACAGCCATCGGTTGTCAGACTACCAGGGCGAAGGGGTATTCCTGAACTTTTGGGGGACTTGGTGTAAGCCATGCGTGGAAGAAATGCCTGCTATGGATCGCCAGTATGAAGAATACTATGAACAGGGTGTCCAGATTTTGGCGGTCAATATTGCGCAGTCGGAATTTGAAGTCAAATCTTTCGCGAAACAATACGGACTTGATTTCCCAATTGTCATCGATAAAAACAAAAGCATAATGGCAGCTTATAACATTCGCCCGTTGCCGACCACTGTCTTGGTTAATCCTGAAGGAAAAATCGAACGGATTGTCACCGGGGAAATGTCTGAAGAAGATATCGCGGGCTACATGGAAGAAATCAAACCTGAATAAGGAGTTTTTTGGGGATGGAGAAAATGCAATGTCAATGCGGTCATGAGAATCCGCCTGGTACGATTCTATGTGAATCATGCGGGCGGTCTTTGACTGAAAAAGAGCAAAACAGTAAACTCGTGGACATGCGCTATGAAGGGACTGCTCGCAGATCTCAAACTTATAACAAATCCATCATTGATAAAATATGGAATTTCTTTTCGAGTGTTAAAGTTGGCGTCAGCATCATAGTCGTCCTATTGGTTGCCTCGGCAATCGGCACAATCCTACCCCAGCATATGTATGTGCCGGCTACAGGAGAAGCAGCCATCAGGGATTATTATGCGGACGTATACGGTGTTGTCGGTCAAATTTATCACTTCCTAGGTTTCCATGACCTTTACAGCTCGTTTTGGTTCATCATATTGGTGGGAATGCTCGCTATTTCGTTAATCATTGCAAGTCTTGACCGCTTCGTGCCATTGCACCGTTCATTGAAAAATCAGCGTGTGCTCCGGCATTACAGTTTTATGAACAAACAGCGCATATTCGCAGAAGGTGAAGGCGCGGAAGATAGCTTTCAAAAAGCCGAATCGAAACTGAAAGAATTGAAGTACAAGGTGTCTACGGATAAAAATGGCTTACTTGCTGAAAAAGGCCGTTTTTCAAGATGGGGCCCTTATGTTAATCATATCGGATTGATCATTTTCCTTTTCGGCGTCATGCTGCGTATGATGCCAGGATTTTACGTGGATGAAACCTTATGGATCCGTGAAGGGGAAACAAGGTCCATACCAGATGCGCCAGGGTATTATTTGGAAAGCGAAAGTTTTGCACTTGAGACATATACCGGCGAAGAGGAAGAGGCCCGGTTCGGCGACGCGATTGAGCGAGTCGGATCTGTGGTTAAAAACTATCAGACAGATGTCGTTTTGTACCAGTCACAGGAAGGAAGCCTTCCTGGTTCTGCAGATGAAAAGGAAGTTTTAACGGAATACCCAATTCGTGTAAACCAACCGTTGAAATTCGATGGCTACGCTTTGTACCAAATGGATTATAAACTGAACGAATTGAAGTCGATGACATTTGTCTTGACCAATAAAGCATCACAAGAGGCGTCTGAAGAATTTACTATCGATTTGATCAATCCAGCAGATTTCTACGAACTGGAAGACGGATCGACAGTTGAATTATTGGGTTATTATCCGGATTTCGATGGGTTCGAAAACGGTGAGCCGCGCACGGCAACGCCACTTCCAAATAATCCGGGCTTTTTAGTGGAAATGGTAACCCCCGAAACACCTGAAGGGGAAACCAGTTTTATCATCATCCAGGAGACTATTGAGCCTTTTGGCGAAAATCAATATGAATTGAAATTTCAAAGCGCTGAGACACGTCATGTTTCAGGTCTGACTGTCCGTAAAGACAGAACGCTTCCGATACTGGGACTTGGAGGCCTGATCTTCATGATCGGTGTTGCCCAAGGAATGTATTTCAATCATCGCCGCTTCTGGATTCAGCAAAAAGCGGATGGCACATTCATCCTTGCAGGCCATACGAATAAAAACTGGTATGGTTTGAAAAAAGATTTGGACGAGGTTTCTTCTTTTGCGTCACTTCCGGCATATACCGATCAGCAGGAAGAAATTGAGAAACAGGAGAAAAAGGAAGGTGACGAAGTGAAATGAGTTTAGCGGATATTAGTGCAAATTTACTTTATATAGCTTTTATTGCCTATTTGATCGCCAGCTTTGTTTTTGGGGGCGCTGTTAAAGGCAATAAAGAAGGCTCATTCGCTTCTGAGAAGCGTTGGGGCAATGTCGCATTCACCATTACCATCATCGGGTTTATCGCCAATCTTGGCTATTTCTTTACCCGATGGGCAGCAGCAGGGCACCCACCGCTGAGCAATATGTTCGAATTTACAACGGCTTTTGGCATGACCTTGGTGGGCGGGTTTATCATTCTATATTCTCTGTACAGAACTCCTGTCCTGGGAATGTTTGTATTGCCGATTGCGTTATTGATTATTGCTTACGCGAGCATGTTCCCGAGAGAACTCAGCCCGCTGATTCCGGCATTACAGACAAACTGGCTGGCGATTCATGTCAGCACGGTGGTTATTGCTGAGGGTATTTTAGCAATCAGTGCGGGTGCCGGTCTGATCTATCTGCTGAAAGTGGTCGATCAGACTAAAAAATCAAAACAGCGTTTTTGGCTGGAAAGCCTGATGTATTCGCTTGTATTGGTATTGGGTTTTGTTATCATCAGCTCGTTCTTCACGTTGACCAACTATGAAGCAGACTTTACATATGTGGATCAGGATGGAAGAGATTCCAGCATCACATATGAGATGCCGCCAATTTTTGGAATGAACGAATACGTTGCTTTGACTGAAGAAGCGATGACCCCCCTGGTCTCGACTCCTGCAGTTGTTCATGCCGGCAAATTGACTACAGTAACCTGGTCGGTTCTGATCGGAACCATCTTGTACTGGCTGATTCGCTTGGTCTCAAGAAGGCGAATTTCACAGATTTTCCAGCCAATGCTGAAAAACGTCAATCTGCAGTTAATGGATGAAATTAACTACCGTGCAATTATTATCGGATTCCCATTGTTTACATTGGGCGGTTTGATCTTCGCCATGATTTGGGCGCAAATTGCCTGGTCCCGTTTCTGGGGCTGGGACCCGAAAGAAGTTTGGGCTTTGATCACGTTCCTATTCTATGCTGCATACTTGCATCTGCGGCTTGGAAAGGGCTGGCAGGGTGAAAAATCCGCCTGGCTTGCCGTCATCGGTTTTGCGATTATCATGTTCAACTTGATTGTCGTCAATTTAATCATCGCCGGACTGCATTCTTACGCCTAGGTAAATGGCCTTTTCCTTCTGGAAAAGGCTTTTTATTTATTTTTCAAATTTTTGACTGTACAATGAAACTTAAGAGACGAAAGTTGGAGGGGTTACAATGTCCGAAGAAATTACAATTTTAGTCGTGGATGATGAAGAAAGAATTAGGCGTTTGCTGAAAATGTACCTCGAAAGAGAAGGATATATGGTGGAAGAAGCCGAAAATGGTGCGATTGCGCTGGAGATGGCTACTGAAAAAGATTACCATTGCATTTTGCTCGATTTGATGATGCCTGAGAAAAACGGCATCGAAGTCAGTACGGAATTGCGTGAACATAAAATGACGCCGATTATCATGCTGACAGCCAAAGGCGAAGAAGCGAACCGCGTCGAAGGTTTTGAATCGGGTGCTGATGATTATATCGTCAAACCGTTCAGCCCGAGAGAAGTGGTTTTGCGCGTAAAAGCAATTTTGAGACGCTCAGCGGCATTCGCCCCGATCAGCAATTCAACAGTTTCCAAGGATCTGGTAGTCTTTCCACACTTGACCATTGACCATGACGCCCACCGTGTAACTGCAGAAGGCGTTGAAGTGAACTTAACACCGAAAGAATACGAATTGCTGTATTTTCTTGCGAAATCACCGGACAAAGTGTTTGACCGAGAACACTTGCTGAAAGAAGTTTGGCATTATGACTTTTTCGGTGACTTGCGGACGGTCGATACGCATGTGAAAAGACTTCGCGAAAAATTGAACAGAGTTTCCGAGTCGGCGGCGAAGATGATCGTCACGGTTTGGGGAGTGGGATATAAATTCGAGGTAGGCAATGAATAGAATATGGAATAGTGTCGTCGGGAAGCTGTGGATAACCATATTGCTTCTCGTTTCCTTTGTTCTCTTTATTGTTACGGTTTTATTGTTGGAATTCCTTGGGAATTACCATAGCCAGACAGTTAAAGAAACACTTACCCGGGAAGCGACCACCATTGCGAATGTCTTTAATGATCACAGTGACCTCGAAAACCCCCTAAGCATTATCAATGATATTTTAGGACCCGAAACGAACGCCGTCATAGCCGAAATCCCCTACGAGAGTACCTATTACTTGCATGAAGGGCTAAATGGGGAAGAAATTCGTCAAGCTATTTTAAATGAGCCCAATTTCCAACTGGTCTTTGAGACAGATGAGACCGTTCTGAAAGAAATGCTGCTGCCGTCACTGACTGAAGCAGATCATATGGAGCAATACATTGTACTGGCTGCGCCGCTTGAAACCAGCGAAGAGCTTCATGGCACGGTTTTCATCTACCAGTCGCTGGAAGTGATGGACCGGACGGCCGAAAGAACGACGAATATCGTATTTTTATCAGCAATCATTGCATTTCTTCTCACCACTTTCTTTGCATTCTTTCTTTCTACCCGGATCACATCGCCATTGCGTAAAATGCGTGAAGGGGCATTTGAGCTGGCGAAAGGGAATTTTGATACAAAGGTTAAAGCGACTTCCCGAGATGAAATCGGCCAATTGGCCACGGCATTCAACCAAATGGGCAGACAATTGAAGCATCATGTAGAAGTGATCAATCAGGAAAAAGAGCAGCTGTCGAGTATCTTAACTTCCATGACAGATGCGGTCATTACATTCAATCAGGATCGGACCATTCTGTTAAGCAATCCTCCTGCTGAAAAATTGTTGCAGCACTGGTTCTTTAAAAACGGTTCTACGGAGGGACAGCCGCTGCCACCTGAGATGAAACATATGTTGGACCATGTGCTGGACTTCCAAGAAGAGATCGAAGAAGAGATTGAAATGGAAGGCGCATATTACGCCATCAACTTCAGTCCGCTGTACAGTGGTGATTCGATCCGCGGGGCGGTCGCCGTACTGCGGAACATGACCGAACAGCACCGCCTTGAGAAGTTGAGGGAAGACTTTATTGCGAATGTATCGCACGAACTGCGCACTCCGATCGCCATGCTTCAAGGATACGGTGAAGCACTTCTGGATGATGTAGGGACTTCTGAAGAAGAAAGAAGAGAAATGACGAAAATCATTTATGAAGAGTCACAGCGCATGGGCAGGCTGGTTACAGATTTGCTCGATCTCGCAAGGATGGAATCTGGACATATGAGGTTATATAAACAGCTGGTTCAGCTGAACGGAGTATTCGAGAGAATGACGTTGAAATTCTCTCAAGTAGCAAAGGAGAACGGGATTCTTCTTGAGTTTGAAACCTCAATGGATGACTGGGCGGCTGTGGAGCTGGATGAAGACCGCATTGAACAGGTCATGACTAACTTGATCGACAATGCAATCCGTCATACGCCTAAAGGAGGACATGTCACAGTTAGTGTCGAACAAGAGCTGGGGTATGCAAAAATTTCTGTCTCTGATACAGGTATCGGAATTACGAAAGAAGATTTGGAATTCGTTTTCGAACGTTTCTATAAGGCAGATAAAGCCCGTACTCTGGGGAAAGGCGGAACCGGCCTTGGTTTGGCCATCGCCAGCAATATCATCCAAGCCCACGGCGGAAAAATTCATGCAGAAAGTGAAGTTGGCGTTGGAACTTCGTTTATCTTTATGCTGCCCCTAAAAAAAATGTAACTTAAAACCGTCATGTACGACTAATCTTAAGAACGGGGGGAGTATATGAATGACTCCGTTTTCCATAGGCTCTACGACGAATATCATCAGGATGTATTTCAGTTTCTCGTATATTTGGTGAAAAATAGACATTTAGCGGAAGATTTGATGCACGAGGTCTATATACGCGTTTTTCGGGCATATGACCGATTTGAGGGCAAAAGCTCGGAGAAGACGTGGCTTTTTTCGATTGCGAAAAATGTTGCAATTGACCATTTCAGAAAAGCCGCCGTCAGAAAAAAGCATTCGATGGAATACTTTGATTGGGAAACGCAGCAATTGATTTCAAGCGATCGTTTGCCCGAGGAAGTTTCCATGTTGAACGACGATAAAATTCTGTTGTATAAAACGCTGGACCATTGCACGGGGGATCAGAAGATGGTCATCATCATGCGGTTTTTCCAAGATCTTTCGATTGCAGAAACAGCGGATGTTCTCGGGTGGACGGAAGGGAAAGTGAAAACTACCCAACACCGGGCCATCAAAGCTTTACGTGAAAAATTATCCTCTATGGAAGGAGGAGAACAATATGCCGACCGATAAATGGGAAGATGACCGGATTGAAACTATGCTTCGGGACTTTCCGACAATACGTGACGAACGGCCGAAAGAAGAAGTCTATGATAAACTGGTCCAGATCGAACCTGTCAAAAAACAGCCTAAACGATGGATGCCGATTCTTGTGGCCGCTTTGGCGTTTTTGACCTTGGGTGTGCTGGCTGCATCCTTGCTTGGTCAAAACAACCTCGATACTGCCCTGGATTCCGAAAATAATGCCGGATCTGATAGCGCCGTCACTGCTGTCGATGAAGAAGGGGAAGAAAATGCTGCCTCAGTTACTGAAGACGCTGTGGAGCCTGCAGAAGAGTCTGGAGCCACAGAAGAAGCCGACCAGCCTTTCACCGCCGACGCAGCGCCCGAGTACCGCACTGCAGTCTATAGTGAGGATTTGGAGGCTTATAAATTGTTCACGGTCGGTATGACTGAGAATGCATTTGTTGTTCCCGTTTCATTTTTGATTCCTTTAGACAAAGTCACGGCTGATCTTGGCCAGGAAAATCCGGATTCGCTGGACTTATATTTGGAATATGCTGCTGGAATCGACGAAGTGGCACTCGGGTTCGATGAGTATCACCCGTATTCCGGGTCGCTGGGCAGTAACGGAGAGGCCATTGAACATAGATTGCCGGAGGGCCATGAATACGACATGGCCTCAGCCGCCATTGAAGTCTATACAGGGAGTTTAAAATCAACTTTCACGGATTTCAAAGAGATTCATGTTCTCGATGAAAAAGGGGGTCCAATTGAGTTCAACCAAGTTGGACCAATGGAAACCATATCTACCTATTCAGAGAAATTTGCATTTTATGCATTCAATAGTGAAGGGGATAACACTTACTTAGTTCCTTCCTACGGTATGAATTTTGAAACAGCTACAGATGCCGTAAGCGAAATGGCAACTTCTCCGAGTGACTTTTATCAGCCGGCGATTCCGGATCCCAGTACCTATGAAGTCAGTGAAACGGATGAGTATTTAATCATTGATTTCATTGAACCTTACGACTTTAATACCCAGGATCAAGCAGAGGCGACCAGAATGATTGAAAGCCTTGCATTGACTGCCGGATCATTCGGCAAGCAAGTACAAATTCATAATACGACTGATAATAGCTGGAACGGTTTTGATTTCTCACAACCAATTCCATCTCCAGTCGCTGCAAACCGCATGGACTGGGAATAAATACTAGGCGCAATGTAAACAACTCTGTTTACATTGCGTTTTTTTTGTAATAATATAGGTACATAACAAAATATCGATTCATCTTCGGGGCAGGGTGCAAGTCCCTACCGGCGGTAATTGAACTCTGTTCATAAGCCCGCGAGCCGTAATTGGCAGGATTTGGTGAGATTCCAAAGCCGACAGTATAGTCTGGATGGGAGAAGATGAAGGTGCGGACATGTGTCGTTTACAATTGAACGCTGCAGGTTTTTTCAAATGCGCTTCCTCTCCCTTAAGTGAAATTTACTTAAGGGATTTTAAATTGTATCCGCATGATCCGAACCTTTCTTCTGGTGAATCACTATGAGGAGAGAGGAATATGAGGAATAAGAAGTTATTGAAAATGATTGTCATCGGAATGCTGAGCAGCATCTCATTCGTGTTGATGCTGTTTAATTTCCCGCTGCCTGCACTGCCGGCTTTTTTGAAAGTCGATTTCAGTGATGTGCCGGCATTGATTGCCGCCATTACGATGGGGCCTGTCGCCGGTATCTTTGTGGCTTTGTTTAAAAATGTATTGGACTGGCTTTTTTCGGGAAGCCCTACAGGAGTTCCAGTGGGTCACATGGCGAACTTTGCAACAAGCATTCTGTTCATCTTGCCGGTTTATTTCATCTATCAGAAAGTGACGTCAAAAAAAGGGATGGCTTTCGGCCTGGCAATCGGAACATTGTCGATGGCAATCGGCATGAGCATCTTGAATTATTTTGTGTTTTTACCGATGTACACCTACTTCCTGAATATGCCTGAAATAACAGGGAGTGCTTTATATACAACGATCGTGCTCGGGATCTTGCCTTTCAACATCATCAAGGGCGTCCTGTTGACGACGGTGGTCCTGTTGATGTTTGCGAGCATGCAACCATGGATTGAAAAACAGCGAACTCAATTTCTATGAAAAAATAAGACAGGATCTGGGAAAGCATTCGCTTTTCCGGATCCTGTCTTATTGGTTGTCAGTCTTCATATTTTAGGGCATCGCCATCAAATGGAGCATCAGCCACTTTGATTGAATCAGTCGGACATCCTTCAAATGCGTCTTCCATGTCTTCTTCCAGTTCGTCTGGAACTTGCGCTGTGCCCATGTTATCATCAAGAATAACAAATGCAATGCCTTCGTCATCATAATCATAAATATCCGGTGCAGCAGCCCCGCACGCCCCACAGGCGATGCAAGTATCTTTATCGACGATGGTATACTTAGCCATATCTATCCCTCTCCTTTATATCTAAGCAAGTTCATTTATAGTATCGTATTCATTCTAAAGGTGTTTGTTCAGATTTTCAACAATAAAAGCTAGGAGGTCCGGCCTTGTTATTTCACGAACTCATCCTTTCGGTGATGAAATTCCTAAATTTTGAAAGGACAGTCTCTTCACCATATCATTTGATAAAAGGGAAGAAGTCGGGCCAGACGATTCAGGATGTCGGCTATTACCGGCTTCACCCTTTTTTTTCGGTCCTGCCGAAACTGGAAAAGCCTGTTTATGACCAAGCTGTCAACGAGTTATATACAAAAGGTTACCTGCTGGAAAATGAAGAGTATATTCACTTGACCGAGAAGGCATTGCAGTGGAAGCCTCCTTCCTATAATCTGGATGGCTGGAAATACCGGGGCAACGAACAAATTTTCTTTAAGCGCCTGTCGTTAATCATTCAAACCCTTTCCCATGTGCACCAGCGGGAAAAGACGTTTGATCCGGTTCAGAATTCTGAGGAAATCCAACTCTGGACCAGAAGCTATTTGCAGAGAATCGATTTCAGGCAGGCTGAGGTTTATGCGAGGTTCAAACATGAAGTGGAACTAAGCCTGGCGAAATTGCCGATCGGCGATCAGCAGAAATTGATCCTGACGCTCCGCTTATCGGGGTTTGGGGTCAGTGGGCTGACATGGGAACAAATTTCTTCATTGACGGATTTGAATCCAATGGATGCGCAGCTTCAAATGGTTGAAACATTGCATATTTGGATGGACTCCTTAAATGCAATCGAACAACCGCTGCTCGTAGGTCTGCTCGCGGATCTAGTTCAGGTTTCTTCTTTGACGGATTCTGCGCAGAGAACGTTGAAACTATTTAGCCAGGGTTATTCTCTCCAGCAAATTGCGGAACTGCGCAAGTTGCAGACCAGCACCATTGAGGATCACTTTGTGGAATTGGCGATGAATGATCCACATTTCAATTATTTGCCTTTTGTGGGGGAAGAGCTGCTGAAGTCGATTCAGACAATCAGCAGTTCTCAAGGAACCAAAAGGCTGCGCGATATCAAAATCAAGGTGCCTGATGCCAGTTATTTTCAAATTCGGCTGTCGCTGGCCATGAAGGGGGACTCGCAGTGAATTTACAGGAACTGCTTTACTCAAGTTATGGATATACGTCCTTCAGGCCGGGGCAGGAAGAAATTATTGAGCAAGTTTTAAAAGGCAGGGACGTCATCGCATTGCTTCCTACAGGCATGGGGAAATCCATGTGTTATCAGTTGCCCGCCCGTCTCCTGAAAGGCAGTGTTTTAATCGTTTCACCACTCCTTTCTTTGATGCAGGACCAAGTGGCTCAGTTAAAAAAGATGGGTGAAAAAAGTGTAGTTGCCATCAATTCTTTTGCCACCCCGCAGGAAAAAGCCGAAATTTGGCGGTCGTTGCACAACTTCCGTTTTATATTTGTTTCACCTGAAATGTTGATGCAGCCATTTGTGAAAAAGCAGCTGCAGAACCTGGACATTTCATTGGTTGTAGCGGACGAAGCTCATTGTATTTCTCAGTGGGGGTTTGATTTCAGGCCGGATTATTTAAGGATTGCGGAAATTCTGCCGCTTCTTGGAAATCCGCAAATATTGGCCTTGACGGCTACGGCAACAGCTAAAGTAACAGAAGAGATTAAGAGTTATCTGGAAATAGACGAGCCTTTCCTATACGTTCATCCAATGGACAGGGAAAACATTGTCTACGATCGGAAAAAATTCGAAGACCCACGAGATAAAATAAGGTGGCTTCTCGACTTTGTCGGAAAATACCA
The DNA here is from genome assembly GCA_035461045.1 of Planococcus sp. (in: firmicutes). Taxonomy (GTDB): domain Bacteria; phylum Bacillota; class Bacilli; order Bacillales_A; family Planococcaceae; genus Planococcus. The sequence goes on along the minus strand of DATHVY010000320.1, from coordinate 1,141 downwards.
AGGGCCCGGCATCATTTATGCCGGAACCAGAAAAAAATCCGAAGAGTTATCTTCCTTGTTGAGGGAGCAGGGCATATCGTCCTCGCATTATCACGGTGGAATGGAGCATCAGGACCGCATTTTTGTTCAACAGCAATTTCAGAATGGGGAACTGGAATGGGTGTGTTCAACGAATGCTTTTGGGATGGGGGTTCATATTTCGAATATCCGCCATGTCATACACTTTCATTTGCCTACATCAGTCGAAGGTTATGTTCAGGAAGTGGGAAGAGCTGGCAGAGACGGAGAACCTGCACTAGCCACACTTCTCCATTCGCCAGGAGATGAGGGGTTAATGGCTAGCATGGTATTGGATGATTTGCCGACGCGCCATGAAATCGAAGAAGTATATCGCCAAGGTGATGCACAGGATCAATTGGTCAGTAATGGCATTGTCAGGGAGACAGCTTACCGGGTCCTGTCGTATTGGCGGACCCGTTTGCCGATGGAAGGAACAATCGCCCAAATAAACATGTTGCAGCAGCAAAAAATGATTCAAATTGAAAAGATGAATCGGTTGGTCACGACTGAGGGCTGCATCCGGAAATTTATCATTGAATGCTTCGATCAGGAGCTATTTGACCTACCAGAAAACTGCTGCCTTAATCATGGTATAATTTACCAAGAATTCCACTTGAGAACTCAAAGTGCTTCCAGTACTCTAAAGCAGTCTTGGCAGGAGCGATTAAATGCTTTGATGCCTCGTTGAGAATGTCTGAAAGATGGATTTACAAATGGTAAAATATTTGTCATAATGTAAATATTAGACAAGATAGGGGTAGTCGACTATGGGGAATGAAAATTATCGCGAAGCCTTCGAAAATGATCGGCAGGAAATTTCGTTGAATTCGGAATCCTCCCTTTCCAGAAGAGCAAAGCGAAATGCTGCAAAACAAAAGCCTAAACAAAACAAAAGCTTATTACTGCCAGTGTTATTTTTCATTTTTATTTTAATACCTGTGATGGTTCTTATTTACGTTGCCTTTTTATATGAACCAACTGAACCTATTATGGAAGCATCAGCTAACAACGAAGTCAGTGTGGAAACGAATACTACGTCTTCAGAGGATCCTCAGTTGGCTGTAACAGATGATGATGATGA
>DATHVY010000319.1:0-4023 GCA_035461045.1 Planococcus sp. (in: firmicutes) | reverse complement strand
GGTCAATGGAATCGCACCAGGTCCGATTGAACGGACAGGCGGTGCCGACAAGTTGTGGGAGTCTGAAAAAGCGGCAAAAAGAACATTGGAGTCCATCCCTCTCGGCAGGCTGGGCAAACCGGAAGAAGTGGCGGAATTGGCGGCATTTATCATGTCAGACAAAGCCTCTTATATGAACGGAGAAATTGTTACTTTGGACGGCGGCCAGTGGTTGAACAAATTCCCTTTTTAAGGGATTTTACAGCGAAAGAATAGTTTCAGGATTCGGAATATGTTATGATGGCAATGAAAATGATTGTTTACTTTATGGTTCAACCTAAAAGGAGTAGAGTTCATGATTTCATTACCAAACCGAGACTTTTTGGATAATAAAATTGAAGAATTTGTCATATCTTCGGAAAAAGTGGCCCACGTACAGATAGGCAACAGTGCAGAGCATGCGTTACTGGTACTAACTAAAACAGGCTATTCTGCCATTCCTGTATTAGATTCAAAGTATAAATTTCGCGGACTGATTAACGCTCAGCGAATTACAGATTCCATATTGGGTATGGATCATATTGAATACGAGCGCCTTCCGGATATCAAAGTTGAAGAAATCATGTTGACAGATTTTCCTTTAATCCAAATAACAGAGAGATTTCAAAAAGCATTGGACTTATTGATCGATCAAAATTTTCTGTGTGTAGTGGATGAGGATGGGATGTTCATGGGGATTTTGACGAGACGCATTGTATTGAAGCAGCTAAAGAAACAAATTTACCAAATTAGGAACAATCAGTAGTACAGAAAGAAGGTCTCAAATCGAGGCCTTTTTTCTGTCATAGAAGAGAAGGTCATCCAGATGAAAAAAACAAATCGTGCGCTTGTCCTGATATCCGTCATGCTTGCCATGTTCGTCGGCGCGGTGGAAGCGACCATTGTCTCCACCGCAATGCCGAGCATATCTGCCGACTTGGGCGGATTCTCCAAATACAGCTGGGTGTTCTCGAGTTACTTGCTGATGAGTACGGTTACCGTCTTGCTTTACGGCAAATTATCGGATATCTTCGGTCGCAAGCCCATTTTTGCAGTGGGCATGCTGCTGTTTTTACTGGGTTCCTTGCTTTGCGGTTTTGCGACTTCAATGGATGAATTGATTCTTTACCGCTTTGTCCAAGGAGCTGGCGCAGGAGCGGTGTTGCCGATTGCGACCACGATTGTCGGAGATATCTATTCACCGGAAGAGCGAGCAAAAATACAAGGTTATCTTTCCAGTGTATGGGGAATTTCCGCCATCAGTGGTCCTGCACTTGGCGGCATATTGGTCGCAACCATTGGCTGGCAATATGTGTTTTGGGTCAATATCCCTCTCGGCATATTGGCTTTGCTTGGTGTGATCATTTTTCTAAAAGAACCGGAAAAGACCAAAAGGCCAGTTATTGATTATGCTGGAGCGTTTTTGTTGACAGTCGCTCTTTCCAGTCTCCTCTATTTATTAGTGGAAGGTGGAGTGGCTTTCAACTGGTCTTCATGGCAAACTCTTTTGCTGAGCGGGACAGCGCTTGCCGCATTCTTGCTGTTCATCGGAGCCCAGAAAAAAGCGGCAGATCCGATGATGCCAATCGATATATGGAAAAACAAAGTCATTTTATTTGCGAATCTGGTAAGCCTGGCTACAGGGATCATACTGATTGGGGTATCAAGCTATTTGCCGGCCTACGTAACAGGCGTCATGGAACAACCGGCGGCGATAGCCGGGTTCACCTTGACTGCTATGTCCATCGGATGGCCGATAGCGGCTGTAGTTTCAGGGAGGCTGCTGATCAAAATCGGCAACTTTAGAACGTCATTGGCTGGCGGAACATTTTTGGTTATTGGCACAACATTATTTGTGGCCATGCAGCCTGAATATGGACCGTGGTGGGCCGCCATGTCCAGTTTTTTTGTGGGTATCGGTATGGGCTTGACGAGTACGGCTTTTATCGTCTCCATTCAGGCGGCGGTGAGTCATGGACAGCGGGGAGCAGCCACTGCTTCCAATATATTCATGCGGAATCTCGGCAGTACAATTGGTGTTGCGTTGTTGGGTGGTGTCCTGAATTCCACTCTACTGAATTATTTTAACGAAAATAATATGGATTTCGATCTGAATTCCATCAACGAACTGCTGACCGTCGATAGCAGAGCAGCTGTTTCTCCGGAGGATTTGCAGGCGCTGCAATCGGCTCTGTCAATGGGGCTTCAAAATGTCTATTTACTGACCGCTTTGTTCGCAGTGGTCAGTTTCGGATTGATTTTTGGATTGCCAAAAGGGAAGGGAATGAAAAAGGATGTCGACTGAAGAGATGGTTATAAAAGTACTGGCTGAAGAAGGAAATATGAGGAAAGCATCTGAAAGGCTCTTTCTGTCACAGCCAGCACTTTCCCAGCGGCTGCAATCGATTGAGAAAGACTGGGGACATCAGCTGTTTATCCGATCCCAGAAAGGGTTGACGCCGACACCTGCTGGTGAACAGGTCATCGCCTATTCAATTGAAATGATCCGGCGAAAAGAAGAAGTGTTTGAAGTGCTGCTTGCGTTGACTTCAAAAGTGCACGGAACCCTTAAAATCGCTTGTGCGACAATTGTGGGTCAAAACTGGCTGCCAAAAGTATTAAAAGATTTTGTGACCCAGTATCCCGAAGCGCAGATTCAATTGATCACGGGCTGGAGTTCTGAAATCGTCCGGTCTCTTTATGAAGGTGAAGCACATATCGGGATCGTGAGAGGGCATACCGATTGGAAGGGCAAAAAGATTCATCTGTTCCGGGATACACTCTATTTGGTCGATCAGGAAATTCAATCCATGGACGAGATCATGAAGACGGACCGTCCATTTATCCAATTTAAAAGCGACTCAAATTACTATGAAGAAATTCAACAATGGTGGCAAAAACATTTTGCTTCCAGCCCGAAAAGGGAAATTACAGTCGACCAGATTGAAACCTGCAAGCAAATGGCCGTCAATGGCATCGGATATGCAATCTTGCCATCGATCACATTGAGCGGAACTGAAGATGTGCACAAAATTCCGTTGACGGATAATGCAGATGAACTCGAATTGACACGGGATACTTGGCTAATCGGCTATGATTCGGTTTTTGAATTGCGCCAAGTGGAAGCTTTTGTGGAAATCGTGGAAAAGCATGCCGCTTTATTAAGGTGAAGTGGATGAATTTTTATCGAGAATCAGCTATAATTACACCATCACTTATAGAAAGAGGTTTTTATTGATGAAACAAATGGATGCAACCGAAATTATCTCGTACATACAGAATGCAACAAAATCAACACCGGTTAAAGTTTACATAAAAGGACAGGGAGTTGCGGATCTTGATTTCGGAACCGATTCCAAAGTTTTCGGCGAAGGCAATCACGCTACAGTATTCGGCGAATGGTCTGTGATCGAAAAAGCATTGGAAGAGCATGCAGCAGTCATTGAAGATTCGGTTATCGAAAATGACCGCAGAAATTCAGCTATTCCCCTATTGGACATGAAAAACATCAACAGCCGCATTGAGCCGGGCGCTTTTATCCGTGAAAACGTAGAAATCGGCAATAACTGCATCATCATGATGGGCGCCGTGATCAATATCGGATCTGTCATTGGCGATGGAACAATGATTGATATGGGCGTTGTCATGGGTGGACGTGCTACTGTCGGCAAAAATTGCCACATTGGCGCGGGCGCGGTTCTGGCTGGAGTGATTGAACCGGCATCAGCCACACCTGTAATCGTTGAGGACGATGTAATGATCGGAGCCAACGCGGTAGTGCTTGAAGGAGTGCGAATCGGCAAAGGGGCCGTAGTCGCTGCAGGAGCGATTGTCATTGAAGATGTTCCTGAAAACTCGGTAGTTGGCGGCACGCCGGCACGCGTATTGAAATTGATGGATGAGAAAACACGCTCAAAAACAGAAATCAAACAAGAACTTAGACAACTGTAAGGCGGATTCCATGAACCTGATCAATATTCGCAGAGACTTGCATGAGATTCCGGA
>DATHVY010000318.1:0-1631 GCA_035461045.1 Planococcus sp. (in: firmicutes) | reverse complement strand
ATCGAATTGACCCAGCATCACCGTGCGATTTACGATACTGAGGCGACGGCCTATTTATTGACCCATCTAATGAAAGAGGCGCATGAAAAAGGGATTTTATATCATGACCAATTGAATGACTATGTAGGCAGCGGGGATTCCTATAAACGCTCCCGACCGACTCACTGCACCATTCTCGCTCAAAATGATGAAGGCTTGAAAAACTTGTTTAAACTGGTATCCGCTTCCCATATCAATTATTTCTACCGGGTTCCCCGCATTCCAAGGTCATTTCTTCAAAAGCATCGAAAGGGCCTGCTCATCGGATCCGGCTGTGATAAAGGAGAAGTATTTGAAGCAGTGATGCAAAAATCACTGGAAGAAGTGGAACGCGCTGCTGAGTTTTACGATTATTTGGAAGTGCATCCGAAAGAGGTTTATTCGCATTTGATCGAACGGGAACTGATCCGGGACGAGTGGAATTTGGAAGATGTGATCCGGAAACTGGTGAAAGTCAGCCGCAAATTGGAGAAACCCCTTGTAGCTACCGGCAATGTCCATTATCTGGATGAGAATGATGCCATTTATCGGCAGGTGCTGGTAGGTTCACAAGGTGGCGCAAATCCCCTGAACCGCACTAAACTGCCGAAAGTCCATTTCAGGACGACCAATGAAATGCTCGACGCTTTCGATTTTCTCGGAGCTGAAACAGCACATGAAATCGTTGTGGAAAACCCGTTGAAGATTTCCGAAATGATTGAAGAAGTCAAACCGATCAAAGATGACTTGTATACACCTAAAATTGAAGGTGCGGATGAAGAAGTCAGAGCCATGAGTTATGGTATGGCTGAAAAAATTTATGGATCACCGCTACCAGAAATTGTGGAAGCGCGAATCGAAAAAGAACTCAAGTCCATTATCGGGCACGGATTTGTGGTTATTTACTTGATATCACATAAACTTGTTAAAAAATCACTGGATGACGGCTATTTGGTTGGATCAAGGGGATCTGTCGGTTCTTCACTGGTCGCCACATTTACGGAGATCACTGAAGTAAATCCACTTCCTCCTCACTATATTTGTGTGAAATGCCAGAAATCGGAGTTTTTTGATGATGGGTCTGTTAGCTCAGGATTCGACCTTGAAGATAAAAATTGTCCGGACTGCGATATTCCTTATCAAAAAGAAGGACAGGATATCCCGTTTGAAACTTTCCTCGGATTTAAAGGAGACAAAGTTCCGGATATCGATTTGAATTTCAGTGGTGAATACCAGTCGGTCGCACACAACTATACAAAAGAACTTTTCGGAGAAGACAATGTATTCCGTGCAGGAACGATTGGTACGGTTGCTGAGAAAACGGCTTACGGCTATGTGCGCGGCTATGCCAATGATCGGGACATGACAATTCGCGGCGCTGAAATCGATCGTCTTGTGCAGGGATGTTCCGGTGTGAAGCGAAGCACCGGGCAACACCCGGGCGGAATTATCGTTGTACCGGATTATATGGATATCTACGATTTTACACCGATTCAATTTCCGGCTGATGCACAGGATTCGGAATGGAAAACCACGCACTTCGATTTCCATTCCATTCATGATAACCTCTTGAAACTTGATATCCTGGGACACGACGATCCGACCGTGATCCG
>DATHVY010000317.1:0-3161 GCA_035461045.1 Planococcus sp. (in: firmicutes) | reverse complement strand
TGCCGGAAAAGGCTTGATCAGCCACATCAATTTAATGCTGGAAGAGTTTGTGTTCGAGGGAGAACTTTACACAATTCCTGAATACGAATTAAAGCTTGCAGAAGAATACTTCGAACTTTATATGTTTTCAATGAGTCTCTTCGTGGAAGAGGGAGAAGCGATCAACTGGCTGGAAGTAAAAGACGAAGTGGAAACACTCGTCATTATGCCGCGTCTTGTGACGGATATTTTGGACGAGAAGCTTTTCGATGGTAAATTGCCAATTATCTTTTCTTCAGCCACGCTGTCCATACAGAAGGATTTCAGCTATTTGGCAGATAGTTTAGGAATAGGGCGACACCAATCATTCTCGGTGCCTTCTCCTTTTGATTATGCCGAAGTGATGAAAATCTATAAACACACACTGATGCAAAAGGATAAGTTCCAACGCGTTCAAGAGTTGTTCGAAACAGGAGACCAGACGCTCGTCTTGTTCAAGTCCAAACAGGATATGCTCGAGTTCAAACGGAGTTTGCCTGAAGGCCAGTCTGTCTCTATTGAGTTTGAAGGAGATCGTGAGTTATCGACGGTTGTTAAAGAGTTTCAAGGAGGCCAATTCCAGGTTTTATGCTCCTATCATTTATGGGAAGGCCTCGATCTGCCGGGCGAAGCATTGACCAAGGTCATCATCGTTGACTTGCCGTTTCCACCGCAAGATCCGGTTTTCGATGCCAAGCGCAAATTTGCTGAGAATCCGATAGAAGACATCGATATTCCGTTTATGCAGTTGCGCATCCAGCAAGGAATCGGCCGCCTGATCCGGACATCAAACGACAGAGGGGAAATTCATCTGCTGTTGAATGAAGAAGAATTGGCTCTTCAGCACTTATGGGACAAGATTTTGCCGGTAACTTTAGAAAATTACTGATGCATGGATATGAAACTCTGAGGATTTTTTCTCAGAGTTTTTTTTTGCGTAAAAAAATAGATCATTTTTCTCTGGCAACAATTATTAGGAACAGTTTGCCTGTTGGATTATAATGAGGTCAGGAGGCGATTCATATGTTGAAATCTTTTAGTTTGCAAGGCAAGACAGCAATCGTGACAGGAGCGGGCAAAGGCATCGGCCGAGCAATCGCATTGGCCGTGGCAGAAGCGGGCGCCAACTTGATGCTCGTTTCCCGCACAGAAGAGGACTTGTCAAAGTTGCAAAAAGAAATTGGGAATGACCGGACCTCCTTTTTCGTGGCGGATATCACAGACCGGGACCAAATCAAACAAGTTGTCGAGAAAACGGATGAACTCTATGGCGGTATCGATATTCTGGTCAACAATGCGGGGATGAATATCCGGTCGACGATAGATGAGGCCAGTGATGATGAATGGCGTAAAATCATGGACACCAATGCGCACAGTGTCTTTATCTTTTCACAAGAAGTCGCCAAAAAGATGGCTGATGGAGGCTCCATCATCAACATCAGTTCTGTCGGCGGAGATCGCGCGTTAAAGACCGGCATCATCTATGCGGCTTCTAAGGCAGCAATTATCCAGATGACGAAAGTGATGGCACTCGAATGGGGGCCACGGAACATTCGTGTCAATTCAGTCGGTCCCTGGTATTTTAAAACGCCGTTGACTGAGAAATTGCTGTCAGATGAAGACTACTTGAATTCCATATTGGCGGTAACTCCGATGAAGCGGGTCGGCGAATTGCCGGAAGTCGCCACGCCAGTCGTTTTCCTGGCTTCGGATGCAGCAAGTTACATAACCGGCCAAACTCTATTTGTCGACGGTGGCATGACGATTCACGGGTTTTCCTGATATCGACAGACATCCTCTTCTTCAGTGAAGAGGGTTTTATCGTAATCACCAAAAAAATGATATGATGATATCAGTATGTGACGAAGGGGATTTGCAGGATGACAGCTTTTGAACTGGAACATAAAAAGGAATTAATCGAAACAGCGAGGCTTTATCGGATATTTTCCGAGAACGAAGATCGTGAAAGAGCAGAAAAAGCAGAGCTTTTTGCTGCCAAAATATTAAAAAATAATTATATGATCGGCTTTGCGGGACATTTTTCTTCAGGCAAATCTTCCATGATCAACGCCCTAACAGGGGAAACGCTTCTACCCTCGAGTCCCATTCCGACGAGCGCCAACATCGTGAATGTTCAGAAGGCGAAGACGGATTATGCCATCGTCAACATGAAAGACCGGCAGCCGGTATTTTTTCCGGAAAACTATGATTTTGACGCAGTCAAATCTTTCTGCAAGAGCGGGGAAGTCACTCAAATTGAAATCGGACATAGCGGCTCTGTGCTGCCGGATGGCGTGACAGTCATGGATACACCCGGAGTGGATTCCACGGATGACGCCCACCGGATGTCTACGGAATCAGCGCTGCATGTAGCAGACATGGTCTTTTATGTCATGGATTATAATCATGTCCAATCGGAGTTGAACTTTAACTTTACAAAAGAGCTGCAAAAATACACCGATCTTTACTTGATCGTCAACCAGATCGATAAGCATCAGGAAAGTGAAATGAGTTTTCCTGAATTTAAAGCTTCAGTACGGGATTCTTTTTCGCGGTGGGGAGTAGAACCCAAAAACATCTTTTTCACTTCTTTAAAAGATTATGAACATCCATTCAACGATTATGAAAAAGTGAAAAATCTGGTGTCAGCTTCGATGAAAGGCTGGAAAGGGTATTTCGAGCAATCTGCAAATTCTTCCCTCAACCAATTGAAAGATGAACACCTTTCTTTTCTGGAAGAAGAAAAGATGGAGAGGCTTAATGCTTTTTCCAATGTCCTGAGTGAAGAAGAATGGCAAAACCGCCAGGAACTGAAAAAAGAAAATGCGACGTTGTCCAGAACCATCACGGTTTCAAGTTTTGAATCGTGGAAAACCGAATTTGAAAAAAATCGTAAGGACTTATTGGAGAATGCCAATATTATGCCGTTTGAACTGCGTGATTCTCTGAAAAATTACTTGGAGTCGGAACAACCGAATTTCAAGGTAGGTGTCCTGTTCAGTGGAAAGAAAACACAGGAAGAACGTAATGCCAGAAAAGAAGAAGTAGTGAAGCGTTTGAACGAAACGGCTTCTACACAGATAGAGAATCATTTGAAAAAGCTTATGAAATCCTCTTTGAAAGACGCCAGAATACTGACCGAT
>DATHVY010000316.1:0-6238 GCA_035461045.1 Planococcus sp. (in: firmicutes) | reverse complement strand
ACCTCGCTTTCAATGGAAGTTCATCACGACAAGCTCTATGATGAAAGGCTTTACGCTCGGCGATTACGCACACGACTTCAAAACCGGTGCAACCGACCTCGGCAAATGGCTGCAGGAAGGCAAGCTGAAATACGAAGAAACAATTGTCGAAGGATTCGAAAACACACCACAAGCATTTCTCGGCCTGTTCGAAGGAACCAATCTCGGCAAGCAACTGGTGAAGGTTGCAGACCCGGACTTTGCTTCTTTATAAAATGAATAAAGGGACGATCTTTGAAAGGCATGTTTTATGCTCTTTCATGGATCGTCCCTTTTTCTTGTCCAAGAACCCTTAAGTTGCTTTTCTTATACGAACGCAACTCAATTGCCTCTAACCGCAACTAATCCCTTAATTTCCGCAACTAAGAAGGTGAAAACCGCAACACGAAGCATGTTTTTCGCACCTCAGAATAAAAACAAAAATGCTTGACCAAGAAGCCGGGATGGTTTCTTGGTCAAGCTCTACTAGTGCAGAACTACTTTCGATCAGACCGTTTTCTTTTCTGCCACTTCACCTGAATAAGCTGCGTGGTAAATCGTGAAAATGTCATCTCTTTCAAGTGGCATAGGGCTTCTTGCTAAGATTCTCGTTTGCTTGACGCCGTCGTCAGTTAAACTTTCCAAAGCGTCTTCTCCTATGTCAAAGCCTTTCAAGGAAACCGGAATGTCCACGTCGGCAACCAGCCTTTTCAATTCTTCAACACATTTATAGGAAGCTTCTTCTTGCGTTAACTGATTGGAACTAAAGCCCATCGCTTCTAGGATATCTTTCATTCTCTTTTCGCAGCTGGGGCGGATATAGCCCATTACATACGGTAAAAGAACGGCATTGGATTCGCCGTGCGAGATATGGAATTGGCCGCCCAGAGGATAAGCCAACGCATGGACACCCGCAACGCCTGCATTGAAAAACGATAATCCGGCCAAATAGCTTCCGTAACTCATATTCGAACGCGCATCTTTATTTTCCCCATCGGCCACAGCCGTGCGGATTGATCCGCTGATCAAGCGGATCGCCTGCAACGCAAGAGCGTCAGTCACCGGATTGGCGTTCTTGGAAACATACGCTTCCACTGCATGAGTCAATGCATCAATTCCGGTCGCCGCCGTAACTTTCGGTGGCAATGAAGTCGTCAGGGCCGGGTCAACGATTGCAACGTCCGGTAATAGGAAATCATGGGTTACGACATCTTTTGAAGATTCCAGCGACAGTACGGAAATATTGGTGACTTCGGAACCTGTTCCAGAAGTTGTTGGGATTAAGATTTTCGGGATGCCTTTATGCGTCAGGGAACGGTCTCCCGTCAAGTTCAAATAGTCGGCAACCTTTCCTTCGTGCGTGGCTAAAACTCCTGCTAATTTAGCGAGATCAAGCGCACTGCCTCCTCCAAGTCCGATAACTAAGTCGAATTTATGCTCCCGTGTGTAAGCCACTAATTTTTCGCCGACTTCCAGTGGAGGCTCCGGCACCACTTCCGTATAAATACTTGTCTGCCACCCTTTAGCTTTCAGGGGTTCGACGATTTTATCCGTCATGCCCAACTCTTCCAAAAACGGATCCGTGACAATTAAAATATTGCTGGCATTTAAACGTTCGACCTCATCTGTTAAATGGTCCAATGAACCCCAACCTGTATAACTGATGGGCATGAAAGTAATTTTGCTCGACACTCTATCCACTCCTTCAATAATTGTTTAAGACTGATTCCAGATGACCAATTTCATTTCGGTCATTTCTTCGATGGCATACTTAAGCCCTTCTTTGCCGTTGCCGCTTTCTTTCACACCTCCGTAAGGCATCTGATCTACACGGAATGTTGGAATGTCATTGATTAAGACTCCCCCAACCTGTAATTTCCTGGAGGCGTTGAATGCAGTCTTGATATCATTCGTAAAGATTCCGGCTTGCAGCCCAAAGCTTGAGTCGTTGATTTCGCTGATGCCCTGTTCCACCGACTGAATGGAATTCACAATGACGACCGGAGCAAACACTTCCTGACAAGAAACTTTTGAATTAGATGCAACGTTCGATAGAATGGTCGGTTGGAATACATCGCTTTGAACGGAGCCTCCGGCAATAAGAGTTGCTCCTTCAGCTACAGATTCCTGCACCCAACTCACCGCTCGTTCCTGTTCTTGCTTGGAAATCATCGCTGAAAGATCTGTCTCTGAATCTAATGGATCTCCAATTTTAAGTTTGTCAGCTGCTGCTTTAAAACGAGCAAGAAAGTCTTCCATCAAACTTTCCATGATATAAATCCGCTGCAATGAGATGCAGACTTGGCCTTGGTTTGAAAATGCTCCGATGATCGCTTTCTCAACAACTAAATCGACGTCTACACCTTCATCCACGATCAGCCCCGCATTGGATCCAAGTTCTAATGCCACTTTCTTCAAGCCTGCTTTATCCCGTATGCCCTTGCCGACAGCCGGGCTTCCTGTAAAGGTTACCATCTTCACTTTTTCGCTTTCGACCAACACATCGCCAACACTTCGTCCACTTCCTGTGACGAGGTTAAATGCGCCTTTTGGCAAATCGGTTTGATCCAGTAGTTCTGCCAATAAGAACGCAGAAAGCGGCGTTTGAGAAGCCGGTTTTAATACAACCGTGTTGCCTGCCGCTATGGCTGGCCCTATTTTATGGGCCACCAAATTCTGCGGGAAATTGAATGGCGTTATTGCCGCTACAACGCCCAAAGGTTCGCGCAACGTATACGCTAAACGATTGATTCCGCCTTTAGCTGCATCCATCGGGATCATTTCACCAGACAAACGCTTGGCTTCTTCTGCTGCAAACTTATACGTTTCAATCGTCCGGTCAATCTCTCCTAACGCATATTTCAAAGGCTTGGCTGATTCCAACGCAATAATTCTCGCAGCTTCTTCTCTGTGCTCGATAAATAATGAAACCAGTTGCTCAAGAATGGCGGCACGCTGATAAGCAGTCAAACTCTCCATTGCTTCACTGGCTTCAGAGGCAGCTTCAATTGCAGCTTCGACATCTTTTACGGAAGCCTTTGGAATTTCGCCAATCAATTCATTTGAATACGGCGAGAATAACTCTGAATAATTTTCGGTTTCTTTCCATTGTCCGTCTATATATAGCTTCTTTCTCATGCATTACACCCTTTCAATTATACTCGTGTCACAGGTTTTTCCAGTTTATCTGTAAGGTCTTTGTTCAATGTCTCATCTGCTTCATATCCATAAAATTCCTTGCCATATAGGTCAGTCAAAGGTTTTTCCGGGTCAAATGAAAGATCTTTCGTGAATGTATTATCCGATTCATTTTTAAAGAAGTCCTTACCGTATATTAGTAGACACAATGCGATCCCGACTGGAAATGCCCATGCAGCGCCTTTAATAACTAAAACGGCTCCAATGATACCGGCAATTCCCAAATCGCTTTGGCTTCTTGCTTCCAAGATACCAACTTTTACGCTGACATAGCCTTGGATAAGAAGTGTCAAGGCAAGGGCGATTCCCAAAATAGGTTCCACCAAACTGACAATCGGCAGCAATAACAAACCTGTATTGGTTCCCCAACGGAAAGATCCAGCTCCTCCAATAAAGGAATCCATCGCTTTTCTTCCATCTTTATACCGCTGAACAACCACCACCTGCATGGCTGCCCATAATGGTCCTGCCATCGTAACATCAGGCCCTATAACACTCATCGCAGAGTTTCTTGCTCCGAATATCAAGTGCGCACGGTTTGCATTATAATCAAGCTTTTCATCCGGTCGTGCTAAATCTGCTTCTTTCACTAATGCTTTCGTCTGCAGAACATCCCCGAATAAGACGATATAAGCTGCTAATACTGTCGGAATCCCCGTTATGAAAAGCATCAAAGGAGGGAAACCTAGTCCGAATATAGTATAGCCTGTCCATAATCCAACAAAATCAGGAGAGATGAGTCCCCACTCAATTGTCGGCCACGGCGCTTCGCCGAACAACGGTGCTATGACAATGGCAATGATGATAATCGGGAAAATACCCAGCTTCCCGATCATTCCCCACATCGGATTTGTAGTCTTCAGTTTGCTGAAATGCTTTGAGAAAAGTAAATAGAAACCGATTCCGACAGCAATTGAGATGGTCCATGGGAATGACTCAAAACGGCCGCCTACTTCGAATATAGAAACAACTGCTGCAAATCCAGCACCAAGAATTACTCCGGATCTGATTGCAGAAGGAATACTTGATACCACCTTAGATGCCAATCCGGTTGATCCGAGAAGAATTGCGAATATCCCCAGGGTCATCTGGAAAGCGATTAACGCATGAACCCTTTCAGGCCCTTCTGGGAATTGCAAGCAATAGAGCATGATCAGAGGGATGGCAGGCGTAATCCATCCGGGAATGGTTGGGTCTCCAAGTAAATGATGCAGTAAATAAAAGATGCCGTTTAACAATACAATGGCAAGTGCCACTTCAAATGGCATACCAAGCAATTGGATTAATAAAGGAATTGCTGCCAAATCAACTGCGCACATTAGGAGCCCTTGAACATAATCAGGCCACTCAAAACGGTAGTGAATAAACGGTAAGCGAATTTTAAAAGGTCCAGCTGGAATATAAGGTGATTCTTCTCCATATTTGCGATCTTTCCACTTCATAAATATCCCTCGGTTCTCCTTAGATTAGGTACTGCACCTTGAATTTGTAGTTGAATTTCATTCCAACCAACCTTTTTTGAAAGCGTAATCATTTTAAATTAACAAAATGGTTACGTAACCATTTTCAGGTTAAAAAATAGAATTACACCCACCCCCGCTTTTCGATAGTTGTCTTTCTTTCAAATAGTCTAACAGTTTCGGTGATTTGAATACAAGCTTTATTTTTTTCCCGTATCTCTTTAATCAAGCTTTCAATGGCTAACTGTCCCAGCCCCACAGGAGATGCAATGCCCACAGTTGTCAGATTAATCGAGGCATGTCGACTGATTTCCACATTATCGATTCCGATGATACTAATATCTTCAGGTACTCGATATCCTGCAGAAATATAAAAATCCATCATCTCAATCGCAATAGCATCCGTCGCGGCACATAATGCCGTCGGTTTTTCCGATAGCTTTTCCATCTTCAAGAAGGTTTGATATAACTCATCTTTACTCGAATCAGTAATGAAAAGCTGCTCTTGTTTTACCGTAACTCCCTTTTCCTGAAATGCTTTTAAAAAGCCTTCGTAGCGTCCTTTAAATGTACTCATCTCCAGTGGTCCGCCAACCCAACAAATATTCTCGTGGTTAAGTGAAAGCAAGTGGGATGCTGCTATAAAGCCTGCCTGCTCATTATCCATCTCCACGAAATTTTTATTGCTTTTATGCTTTCTGTTGTATGTAATAAATGGGATCCCTGAGTTCTCAAGCTTAATAAATACTGGATCCTCCAACAGAATGGAGGACATGATGATTCCGTCCACTTTATTCTCGAAAATGAAGTTATAAGTTTCCGTTATGTTTTCATCATTGGAAAAGTGGACATTGATTTTAAATCCGTTTTGGTTTGCATAATTCACAATGGAAGTCGTCGAATCCACAAAAAACGGGTTATATAGCGGGCCTGAAATAAGAGCAATCGTATCGGTCTTTTGTTGAACCAGAGACCTGGCATTGCCGTCCGGGATATAATTCAATGCTTCGATGGCGTCCATCACTTTTTTATAAGTTGGCCGTTTAACTAAATCAGGATAGTTTAACACCCGTGAAACTGTAGTTTGTGAAACCCCTGCATATTTTGCTACATCTTTTGATGAAACCATGTTGAACCACCGGCTTTCATTTATTGTGATCTTCCCCTATTCGAGTTTCGTTAAATATTTTGCCCAAAAAAGAAAGCATCTTCCATACAAATTTTACACGAAAAACAGTGTAGTTCATATAGAACTTCAATATGCTAAACTATATGGCTTACAACAAAAGAAATAAAAACGGGTCATAATCAACACAGCATCCGTCTAATCTATGAAAGGAGTTGCAAAACCAATGGAAACACCGGGTTTCAGGCAGGCGAATACAGAGGCACGGCAAGACACTTCCGACGTTCATGTCCAGTTGGAAGAACTCATGCAGCAATACGGTACAGAGCTGAAACGAATCGCCTTTTTATACATACACGACCAGGCAGAATGCGAAGATATTGTTCAGGAAGTTTTTATCAGCGCGTTCAAGAACCTGGCTGGATTTCGTCACGAA
>DATHVY010000315.1:0-4360 GCA_035461045.1 Planococcus sp. (in: firmicutes) | reverse complement strand
GATATTTTCGTTGCCCGGCTGGGAAGTCGACTGAAGCAAGAAAACTTCTGCGCCCCGCACGCTTTCTTCAATGTAGATCTGAATTTCCCCGTCACTGAATCGGGTGATCGAGCACTTGCCAAGTCCGCTGTTCAATAATTCAGCAATTTCATTCGCCAACTCCGGATTTGAATTCAATGAAAAAAGTTTAAATTTCCGACCTAATTGATAAGACAATTTAGCGTCCCCCTGGTAAAGCATATTTGTGAAGCGACATGGTTGCCTTTTCTAAAAATGACTTGCAGACAAACAATCGTTAACCCTTATGATAACGCTTAGTCAAAATGTTCGTCAAACAGTTTACAGGAAGTTGCGGAGAAACTCATAGGTTCTTGGACATAAAAAAGCCTTCTTAATGAAAAGAAGGCCTTGAGGGATTCATCCTGCAAAAGAATTTACCCAATACCCGATTGCCATGAAAATGAAAAAACTAAAACCCATGAAAACATTGCCTGCCACCAACAGGTAGTTGCGTCCCAGCGCCCCGAATAGGATGCCGATCGGACCAAACACAAAGGTCAATAACCACGCAGGACTTCCCACTTGAAAAACTATATTCGGAACCCAAACAGCTATGGAAAGTAAGAAACAGGAAAGTGATATGAGTCCAAACCCACTTCTGTTCATTTTATGCTTCTCGAGTACAGCGTTTTTGTTGCTCCAACTTCCAGCAGCAAATCCATCAAGCCACCGAACAGTTCTCGCTGCGCCGGGTTTTTCCAGTCTTCTTCCACTTCGGCCATCAACCACATCACTTCATCCAGAAAAACATGTTCGAGTGCATTTGGCCACCACGTTTTCTCCAGTTCCGTCAAAGTAACGAATTCTCCGTACCCTTCAAGAAACAGCTTCCACTGATTTTGTGTAAATGGCCGGTCCGGAGCCGAGGCCAGTTCGTTATGAAACAGCAACAGCACGAGCGCCAAATCGAAAATCCTCGGAATCCAACAGGCATTGTCGGGATCGATCAGATGAGGTTCGGGAACATAAATCAGGTTGTTCGCCTTGAAGTCGTGCGGCGTTGCAACGTTTGGCAACCCAGATTGCTTGAGCTTCTCCTGCCTGTGCACCGCCCCAATTAGCTGCGCTTCCAACTCCGGGTATATTTCCATGCCGAAAGGTGCTGCGTTTTTGACGATGTTTTGGAAGCTTTCATTCACTTCCCTCTCATTAAAGTCATATACGTCGTATGAATCCAATTCAAACTCATTATCAACTGGCGATAGCCCATGAATCCGCCCAAGCAGTCTTCCCGCTTCGATGATTTCACGGTCCTGACCGGAATACGTTTCTCCTTTGATAAAAGGATAAACGACATAAGTCGCGTCGCCGACCACCATCGGGTTTTCCGTTGGTTCTTCTGCAGGCGTTACCACGTCAACGCCATTTGTTTTCAAGAATTTCGTATAGTTCATTAGCCGATTCGCTTTTGCGATGGGGGTTTGTGTTTTTTTAACAATAAATTCCCCTTCTGGTCTTTCAAGTTGGTAAACTGGTGAAAACGGATAAATGCTGACCGGCTCTTCTTCCACGTGAAAGCCGAAACTGTTTACGATGGTTTTGGCATTCATGAAACCCCTCCAAACTTGTTTTTTAAATAAATGGTTTATTTAGTATATAATGATAAGTTTTTTAGTAAGCATAATCCATACCAAATTGTAGGAGAATATTCGCCTATGAGTAAATAGAAGACTTTCTTAATTGGTTTTTTGACAGTCCTATTGGTTTTACCCCTATTGGAATTGATGGGGGTTCCCCTCGTTCTCATTGATATTGGAGAATTTATTCGGGGAGATCAATTAACGAATTCGTACTAAATTAGCCTTTGAGTCTGGATATTCTTGATCAAAATAATTTTCAATAAATGAAACCTCGTCGTAACTGAATAAGTATAATAACTATCAAGAATTCAAAGTCTGGAGGTGCTTTTGGGAATGCCGATGGAATTGCTTATTCCAATTAGTATAATTCTTTCCTTTCTAATCATGAGTTTCTTCTTGCTTCAGGGAAAAGGTGCCTTTCTCATTGCGGGATTTAATACGATGCCCGCTGCAGAGAAAGCGAAGTATGACAAAGTGGCTTTGTGCAAAGCGACAGGGAAATTGCTGTTGATGATTACTTTTCTTACTGCGTTGATTACTGCAGCTGACTTTTTAGGGTTGGATTGGTTAATGTATGCCGCTATCGGCTCTATGTTTGCTGTTATTATCTTGGCTTTGATTTACATGAATACAGGCAATCGTTACAAGCGGACCAGAGAGTAATTGGTTCGGTTGCCAGTTGATACTGGGCCTAATGCTGATCAGCAAGAAGCCACCAAGCAACCGTAGCTGCAACCCCCGCAACTGTCATCATCAACACAAGGAAAATGCTTAGAGACTCCAAACCGCCGGCAGTTCCTGTAACGCCGCTGAATAATGCGGGTACAGCCCACGGGAAATATTCACCATATCCGATTGCGGCGATAACTTGCGCAAATACCACCATCAGGATGACAAACCCGATGGGAGCTAAGAATCCCCTGCCATAACAAGCAAAAAATGCGACCGGTGGAGTTAAGGCAATGGTCAGTCCAGTCGTGACCATCAAGACAGTAAATCCATCAACGGCTGCGGATTGAGACCACTCCGGCAAGCCGATGAACATTCCGATGACCAAGCCAAGAGTAATCACATATATACTCAACAATAAACAGGTTAGTAGAACAGCAATGAACTTGGCGATTACATGAATGCTTCGATGGGTAGGCAGTGACAGAAGGTCTTTGATCGTTTGGTCTGTATATTCTCTACCGAACACCCAACTTGTCACAAAAGCGAAAACCATCGTGCCACCCACCGCAAGTATCTGAGCTAGCAAAAAGAAATAAGCCGGCCACGAGGCTTCCCCGAACAGCTGGGCTTTATCACCAAGCAGTCCGGAGCTTCTGGCAAGTTCCGGATCTTTCAGGACAAACATGAAAAACCCTCCCATCAAAGGAGCCAACGTAAAAACCGCGAGCGTGATCCAGATCATTTTGGATTTCCTAATTTTCAGGATTTCTGTCTGCATTGCCGCTGCGAGATACCCCATGGTTCATCTTCCTTCCCGTCGAATCGATTTCAAAAAATACGACTCCAGCGATTCTTTCTCAACGCTAATATGGATCGGTGGAAATCCATTTCGGACCAGGCTTTCCGAAACCCTTTCAGGCCGCTCCAACAAATGCCTTTCTGCGATTTCGATCTGCCCTTCTTGATTGGTCAAACAAGAAATTCCCTGATCAGCCAATGCGCTGGCCGCTGCTTCATTGTGCCGGGTATTGACAAGCAATTTCCGTTCAAGTAAGCTCTCCAGTTGGCCCGTTTGAAACTCGTTGACCAACTGGCCGTGGTGGATGATGCCAATTTTATCGGCGATGAGTGAGACTTCGCTGAGAAGATGGCTAGACAGAAAAATACTCACGCCTTCATTTCCAGCCAGGTCCTGAAGCAACTCCCTCACTTCGACGATTCCCGCCGGATCAAGGCCATTTACCGGCTCATCCAAAATCAAAATGTCTGGACCGTGCAACAGTGCCTTAGCGATTCCAAGGCGCTGGGCATTGCCAAGCGACAAATGCTTGGCTTTCCGGTTTGCATAAGCCGTCAGCTTCAGTTTTTCAATGATGCGGTCGACCGCATTCACATCCTTTAGGAGCCGAAGCCGGCGGAATAAATCCAGATTCTCTTTTACCGTAAGTTCCGGATAGGAATGTGGCGTCTCCACCAAGCTCCCGACCTTCTTCCATAAAGAATAATGGGACAGCGTGACTTTTTCTCCGAACAACCTGCAAGTTCCTTGCGTCGGCTTGATCATCCCGAGCATCATGCGGATCGTCGTCGTTTTTCCTGAGCCATTCAGTCCAATAAATCCGTAAATCTCTCCTTTTTTCAGTTCCAGCGAGAGGTCGTCGACAGCCAACACATTCCGATATCGCTTCGATAACTTTTCAATTTCAATGACCGTTCCCATCTCCACCCTCTCCTTTAAGAGTAACTATTCGATGAAAACGACGGGAACCCTTTTCATATTTTTGCTGGATGCGCCAAACTATCTGATCAGAAGCGGTGTCCCACGGAATTTGATACGCAGACGAAATCCCAAAAAAAGCTCCCAGACCGAACCCGGTCTGGGAGCTTTCCTTCCTGCTATTTCTTAAGCTTCAACTTTCACCATGCCGTATGCAACAATTTTCTCCCACATGATCTCTGGGATATCGAGTTTGCCGACCATTTCTTTCGGGATGGTTTCATTGATCTCGGCTTCTTTGCCTTGCTTCACTTTCACAGTCCATTCCGGA
>DATHVY010000314.1:0-7949 GCA_035461045.1 Planococcus sp. (in: firmicutes) | reverse complement strand
TTCCCGCGCAATCGGCAACGTCATTGCAACAACCCCGCCCTTGGACGCGCTGTAGGCCGCTTGCCCGATTTGTCCTTCGTATGCTGCGACAGATGCGGTTGAAATGATGACCCCTCTTTCACCTTGTTCATTCGGCAAGTTCTTTTGCATGGCTGCGGCAGCTACCCTCAAGACATTGAACGAGCCGATTAAATTCACTTGAATCACTTTCGCAAACGTTTCGAGTGATAAGGGATCTCCTTTGGAAACAACTTTTCCAGGAGTGGCGATTCCCGCACAATTAATGACCGCATTGATGCTGCCTAAAAGTTCTACGGCGGCTGCGATGTTCGTTTCAACTTGAGCTGCATCGGTCACATCCGTCGCCATATACGAGACCTGGTCCTCTCCGAGTTCTTCGACCAACCGCAGTGCGCGTTCATTGTTCAAGTCAAAAATGACCGCTTTGCCGCCACCTTTTACGATATGGCGGACAGTGGCTTCCCCCAAACCTGAAGCCCCTCCTGTAACGACCGCATTCACTTCCATTATTTCCATATTCTATTCACTCCATCCGTTAAATTTTTTCGATGATGGTTGCGTTTGCCATTCCCATTCCTTCGCAGATTGCCAATAATCCATATCTGCCGCCTGTTCTCTCCAACTCATGCAGCAGGGAAACAAGCAATTTCGTACCGGTTGCTCCCAATGGATGGCCGAGCGCAATCGCCCCACCGTTAACATTGAGTTTTTCTGGATCTGCCCCAATATCCTGCAGCCACGCGAGCGGTACTGGAGCAAAAGCTTCGTTGACTTCATAGCGGTCGATATCGGAAATTTCGAGCCCCGCTTTTTCCAGCACCCTCTTGGTTGCCGCAATCGGACCGGTCAGCATCAAAGTCGGGTCTGAACCGACAACCGTACGTGCGACAATCCGCGCTTTGGGCTTCAGCCCGAGTTCATCAGCCTTCTCCCTCGACATCAGCAGAACCGCAGAAGCGCCATCGCTCATCTGGCTGGCATTGCCTGCCGTGATGACTCCATTTTCGTCAAAAACGGTTTTCAACCCCTCCAATACTTCGATGGTCGTGCCCGGCCGCGGTCCTTCATCACGGGAGGAAAGTTTAGCCTCACCATCTTCCCCCTGGACTTCGACCGCCATAATCTCCCGTTCATAATACCCTTCATCCATTGCATTTTGAGCGCGCTCGTGGCTTTGAACCGAAAATGCATCCAGCTTTGCGCGGGAAAACCCCCATTGTTTCGCAATTCTTTCAGCGGATAATCCTTGATTGATGATTTCATATTGGTCCGTCAATTTGCTGCTCGGCTTGGCTCCCTGCATATTCGAAAACATCGGCACCCGCGTCATGCTCTCGACTCCACCTGCAATGACGATATCCATGTCACCTGCAAGAATCGCCTGAGAACCAAAATGGACTGCCTGCTGGCTGGAACCACACTGGCGATCAATGGTCACACCAGGAACAAAATCAGGAAAACCGGCAATCAACGCCGCGGTCCTGGCTACGTTTCCCCCCTGCTCACCTGATTGAGAAACACATCCGAGTATTACGTCTTCCACCAGCTCTTTACCAACTCCAGTACGGCGAACCAGCTCATCCAATACCAAAGCCGCCAGCTCGTCTGGACGTATATTTGCAAACATTCCTTTTCTGCGCCCCACCGCTGTGCGCACGCCATCCACAATCACCACTTCACGCATTTCTTCACCCCATCAGAAATTAATAATTGAAACCGTTTGCATTTAACAGAATTGAATGACTATTCACTCGACTATTATCAGTGTACAAGATTCCCTCGTTAAATACTATAAGAAAAGCATTCCAGCAAAAAGCCATGAACTTCGGGTTCATGGCAACTGCCGATTGTTCTTTCTATTCTTCAATCAATCCTTTATCGACCAGAAAACCCCGCGCCACATCTCGGGCGATTTCCTGCTCCTGGTCAACCCGTGCATTCATCAACAACATTTCTTCTTCACTGATCTGGCCCGCCAATTCATTTAACAGGTCCTCGAGTTCAGGATAGTCTTCAAGCGTTTCCATGCGCACGACTGGAACCGCATCGTATTTCGGAAAAAAGCTCAGATCATCTTCTGTGGTCTGTAAATCGAACAGTTCGATCCGGCTGTCGGTCGTAAAAGCCGGGATGACATCCACATTGCCCTGGGCCACCGCTTCATACATGATCGAAGGATCAAAGCTTTCAGTTGCACTGAAATTAAAACCATACGTTGCCACCAAATCATCATAGCCGTCCCCCGAGCGTTCATAAAAAGAGTGCGGCCCTCCAAAACTGACTTCCTCAGACTGTGACAGCGCGGCAAGTTCAGACAAAGTCTGGGCGCTGTATTCCCGGTCCTTGGAAAAAGCGAGGGTATAACTGTTTTCAAAACCCAGAGGTTCCAGCCAAGTGGCTCCCAAGGTTTCTTCATATCCGGCACGAACGCGCTCAAGCACTTCCTCTGAAGACTCACCAATTTCAGATTCTTCTTTCAGCACATCTTTCAACCCGGTCCCCGTATACTCCACATACAGGTCGATGTCTCCATTCTCAAGTGCAGGCGTCAATATCGAGACTTCACCAAGCCCATCTTCATATTCAACCGTGTAATCGGAGTTCGCTTCAATATATTGCCCTAAAATGTGCGGCAAAATGTATTGCTCTGTCCAAGGTTTACCTCCGATTATCAATGGATCTTCACTAGCAGCTCCACCACCGCAACCCGAAAGCACTGCCGAAACCGCTATTACCAGCCCGAAAATCAATTTCCTCATATCATCCCCCGCCTCCCTAGTTATCTGAATTTACAGATTTCAAAACTTGTATTTATTGTACAAGAATCATTCTTCCAACGCCATAAAAATCCCGCAGAAGAGATCTGCGGGAAAGTTTATTCTTCAATTAATCCTTTATCGACCAAGAAGTCACGCGCAACTTCACTGGCTATTTCCTGGTCCACATCGACCCTGGCGTTCATCGCCAGCATCTCTTCTTCGCTGATCTGTCCTGCCAATTGGTTCAGCAGGTCCTCAAGTTCCGGATATTGCTCCAACGCCTCCATACGAACAACTGGTGCAGCGTCATATTTCGGGAAGAAGGCCAAATCATCTTCTGTTGTCTCCAAATCGAACAATTGAATGCGGCTGTCCGTCGTGAAAGCCGGAATCAGGTCCACATCTCCGCGTTGAACAGCTTCATACATGATTGCCGGATCGAAACTTTGAGTTGCCGAAAACTCGAATGAATAGGTCTCGACCAAGTCATCATAGCCATCTCCCTGCCTTTCATAGAACGGGTGCGGCGCCCCGAAGTCCATGTCCTGAGATTGGGAGATTTCCGCTAAATCGGAGTAGGTTTCCGCTTCGAACCCACTGTCTTTGGCAAAGGCCAATGTGTAGCCATTTTCAAATCCAAGTGGCTCCAACCAAGTGGCGTTCAGGTTTTCCTCATAACCTGTGCGCACTCGTTCCAATACTTCCTCGGAAGATTGACCCGGAACCGATTCTTCATTCAAGACATCTTTTAATCCTGTGCCGGTGTATTCTACGTACAGATCGATGTCGCCTTGCTCAAGCGCCGGTGTCAAAATGGCCACTTCACCTAAACCATCTTCATATTCAACCGTGTAGTCCGAGTTCGCTTCAATATATTGCCCTAAAATGTGTGGCAAAATGTATTGCTCCGTCCAAGGCTTTCCTCCAATAACAATTGGATCTGTCTCATCTCCACTGGCTCCTCCACAACCCGCCAGCACAGCTGAGGATGCTAACGCAATTCCCAATACTAACTTTTTCATCTGTCAATTCCCCCTTATGGATTTAAACCTTTTGGTGTCGCCCTTTTTTCGATCCACTTTAAAATTTGATCAAAGCCAATGGCCAATAACGCGACCGGTAAAGCTCCCGCCAAGACTAATGCGTTGTTATATGACTGAAGCCCTCTATAAATGATGTCACCCAAGCCGCCAGCACCAACAAATGTCGCCAGCGTTGCGATTCCGACCGTCAATACAGTCGCAGTGCGGATCCCCGCCATGATGAATGGCAACGCCAGCGGCAACTCGATTTGCCTCAAGATTTGGGTTCTCGTCATCCCCATTCCTCTGCCCGCCTCGATGGTAGAACTGTCTACACCCGTAATACCGGTATAAGTGTTTCTCAAGATCGGCAATAAGGCATAAATAATTAAGGCAATCAGCGCGGTTGTCGAGCCGATTCCCAGTAGCGGCACGAGAAAACCGAAAAGAGCCAAGCTTGGTATCGTCTGAAACACTGCCGTCACACCAATGATCGGTTCCGCATATCGCCGGTAGCGGGCAATGAGAACTCCTGTTGGAAGTGCAATCGCAATGCCGATCGCTACCGCGACAAATGATAAATAAATATGTTCCATAAATGCACTTTGAATCATGTCCTGCCTGCTGATTAGCGTATCGATGAAATTCCTCATCCGTTATACACCTTCTTCCTTTAGAAGTGCAGCCTGCAATAAATGCCGTTCACTGGCGTAAGCAACAATCGCTCCCCGATCAGCGACGGCCACCCGTTCGAGCCCGCTGTTCTCCAAAACCCGGAAAGCTTCGTCAATCGTCGAGTCTAAAGAAACTTCCTGAGTTTGCCCCTGCCATTCGGCATCGAACAACGCGATGTATTCTTTTACCCTTCTTTCCCCAAAAGATCGCTGACGCCTGATTCTTTCGGTGCCAATAAAGTTTTGAACAAATTCATTTGCAGGTTCATCGATCAGCTCCTGAGGCGAACCGATCTGCTCCACCTTCCCGGCGCGCATGACCACGATGGAATCGGCAATTTTTAACGCTTCATCCATGTCATGCGTGACAAACACAATGGTCTTATGAATCGTTTGCTGCAAATTTTGGAGTTCATCTTGCAGTTGCTCTCTGCTGATTGGGTCAAGCGCACTGAATGGTTCATCCATTAGAATGATATTCGGATCCCCCGCCAGCGCCCGGACAACCCCGACTCTTTGTTGCTGTCCTCCGCTCAATTCCAAAGGATAGCGGTTCATGTAGGTTTCCGGATTCAGCCCGACCAAATCCAAAAGTTCTCGCACGCGCGGCTCAGTTTTTTCTTTCGACCAGCCGACCAGCCTTGGTACAAGGGAAACGTTGTCCGAGATTGTCATATGCGGAAACAAGCCGATCCGCTGGATAACATAGCCGATAGAACGGCGAAGCTGAACTTCATCCATTTCCGTAATTGGCTCTTCGTCAATGTATATCTTTCCTTCTGTCGGTTTTTCCAATTTATTGATCATTTTCATTAATGTGGTTTTTCCGCATCCACTTGGCCCGATAATCACGGTCAATTGATGGGTGGGCAGAACGAGCGAAATATCTTTTAACGCTTCTGTTCCATCCGCAAACCGCTTTGTAACCCCTTCAAATCGAATCACATCTTCCCCCCCATTCTCTACCTTTTGACCCAGCTTTTATCTTTACCCTTTTCCTACGAGGAATATTCCTTGCATCACCATGTTTCCACGGTTGGTTTTATAAATCTTCAAAGCCAAGGTGAATTTGATGCGCAATTTGAACATAACCGATTCGCTCGTAAAGCTTGTTGGAAGTCGGATTCTTTAAGTCCGTGTAAAGAACGACAAAATCATATTCGAGCAGCAGTTCATCCGTTACTTCCGCCACCAAAGTACTAGCGTACCCCTTATTCCTATATCTTTCAGGTGTAAAAACAAAAGAAATGGTGATCCCATGTTTCGTCGGCCGTGATTTTTTCAAACACGCAACCGGTCGTCCTTCCACTTCCCAAACATATACTTCTTTTCGGTCCAAGTAGCTTTCGATTTTCCAGGAAGCTTCCCTCTCACTTGATAAGGCAAGACCTGTTTCCATTTCAAAAAGCATCAGCCACTTTTCCAGTGCTGGTGCATCCTTCCTGCTCGCTATCCGCCAGGTGCCCGGACTTCTGTCAAAGTTGAAATCTACAGCATCCGCCCGATACAGCCCCTGTTCCATTAAAACGGATCCCATTACTCCCGTCTTCCGGATCCATGCCTCCGCAAATCGTTCAGCGTTCGGCTTTTCTCCAATAACCCCTTCCACTTCCACGCCCAGTGCCATCAGGATGTCGGAAAGCCGATTCTCCATTTCCAAAGATTCCTGAAATGTGATCAGATGCAACGGGTGCGGCGGTGTCATCAAGCAAGCCGCATAGATCCGCCCGCCTTCTTCATCAAGCGCCAAAAAGTAATCCTCATACCTTCCTAATCCAATTTGAAGCATGATGCCCAAAAATAAACTATATTTGTCTTCCGCTTTGTAGAGTAACGGTTCCACATCGGCTGCAAAAGTCTCCACATCCGTATAAACTTTCCAAGCCATGCTCCCTCCCCCTTTTTTTCCCTTTTATACTAATTGGCTATATTACTAAAATACCCTGCAAAGTTCTGTTTTCCTTCTAAAATGAACAAGAGGACCTACCCCCCTTTTACAGGCGCAAATCCTCGAAATTCAGATAACCTCCAACGTTCACTCCAGCTCCATTTGCTTTGTTTCCGTGCCAAGAAAGGCGACCGCTAAAGCGCCGATGATAATTGCCACACAAAAAATCGCAAAGATCCAATTGATCCCATAACCCGCGGCCAGCATCGAACCAACCAGAAGCGGACCCAAAATCCCTCCGACCCGCCCAAAAGATGCGGCCATTCCCGTACCGGTTGCACGGATGACGGTTGGATATTGCTCGGGCGAATAAGCATATAAAGCCCCCCATGCCCCCAAATTGAAAAATGACAGGAAGGCGCCCGAAATCATCAAAGCTGTAATGGTTTCAGCACTCCCGAATGCCAAAGCACCCGCTGCCGTTCCGAACAAATACGTGACCAGCACAAACTTGCGCCCCACTTTTTCGATAAGCCAGGCGGCTGAAAAATAACCGGGCAGCTGCGCCAAGGTCATAAGCAAAACATACTGGAAGCTGTCGATCATGCTAAATCCCCTCAGCATCATGACACTCGGCAGCCAGAGGAATATGCCGTAATATGAAAAGACCACCATAAACCAGACAGTCCACAGCATAATGGTTGGCCGACGGTACTCGGCGGACCAAACCTCTTTAATATTAGTCCTGACGGATTGAAGGACATTCTTTTTCGCCCTGAACTGAGGAGAATCCGGTAAATTAATCCTTAAGTATAAAGCATATAGAGCAGGGAGTGCTGTCAGCAGTAAAGCGACCCTCCACCCAAAAGAAGGAATGATAAAGTAGGCAATGATTGCCGCAAGAAGCCACCCTGCAGCCCAAAAACTTTCCAGCAATACGACAACCCTGCCACGTTCTTTTGCAGCAACACTTTCAGATACTAAAGTGGCAGCGACAGGAAGCTCTCCTCCCAAACCCATTCCTACAAAAAACCTGAGAATCATAAACGCGGCCAACGTGGTCGTGAACGCGGACAAGCCACTGGCAATCGAGAACAGCAGCAGCGTAATGATAAACACTTTTTTTCTGCCCACCCTGTCGGCGTAAATCCCGAACACAAACGCTCCAACCGCCATGCCTACGGAGTTCATACTGCCGATCCAACCCATTTGCTGAGTTGTCAGATCCCAATCTTCGTGCAGTGCAGCTATGATAAAAGAAAGAATCCCTACATCCATTGCATCAAAAAGCCAGCCGAGTCCCGCAATTCCAAGGAGCTTGTTCCTTGAAATATTGGCAGGAGTCTCTTTATTCAATATCGACATTTCCATTCCCCTTGTCTTTACACGTGTAATGTATTGTATTTACTGTAAGACTATACTCTTCGAAACCAGCAGTGGCAATAGCCTTTGAAAAGTCGAAGTTTTCTTATTTTGTGAAATATCGCTAGATTATTTCATTTTTTTGCATACCAATAAAGCGCCACGGACTCGGTGAGTCCGTGGCGCTTTTAATTTACCAACTTGTTCACTTTCAACTCTATCA
>DATHVY010000313.1:0-1728 GCA_035461045.1 Planococcus sp. (in: firmicutes) | reverse complement strand
GCTTCGCCTAGAATGTTTTCTTTTGCAATAAATCCGAGCACCCTCGAGTCCACGCTGTGGATGCGGTTGTCGCCAAGCACATAATACATGCCCTCAGGCACTTTCAACTCTTCGATATCGGAAGTCAGCACCGAATGACCTTGTGGAATGGCCAACTGGCGATTTTGATCCAAATAATCTTCTTCTATATGCATCCCATTGATGAAAAGCCTGTCATTTTTGATCTCCACCCGATCTCCCGGCAAACCGATCACACGTTTGATGTAGTTTTTATCCTTTGTCCCCGAAAAAACGATCAGATCGAAGTTCTTAATGCTGCTGATTTTCGCCAAAATCAATTTATCGTTATTCTCAATGGTCGGAGACATCGATTCCCCATGTATGGAAACCGGCTCAAATAGGAACAATCTTGAACCGACCAGGATGACCGCTGAAAAAAAGATCACTTGCATCCAGGCAATCAGAACTTTTGACGAATCCTCATACATGGCTGTTCATCCCCATCTTTCTACGGCGTATTTAATTTCATAGTACTATAGCTGATGCCTTCTTGCATACGGAGTTTTGCTATTCAAACCGGCTATTGCTACAATTGTGTAAATATTCAAATAAGGAGATGCTGACATGAAAACTTTATCCAATAAAGACGTCATCTACGAATTCTCACAGTTGCATGAACCTGTAATGCATATTCAGCCCGGTGACACCGTCGCAATCCAGGCCTCTGATTGTTTCAGAGATCAGATTCAATCCAAGAACACGGAAGTCTCAGCCATTGATTGGAACAGAATCAACCCGGCGACTGGACCGATTTTCATCGAAGGCGCTAAAAGCGGCGACCTCTTGAAAGTGACAATCGACGAGTTGGAAATTGGGGATCAGGGCGTCATGATTACCGGCCCTGATTTAGGCGTTATGGGACACCGGATGGAAGGCATGGAATCGAAAATCATCCCCATCAAAGACGGCAAAGCGATTTTCAACGAAAGGCTGCATCTGCCGTTGAACCCGATGATCGGCGTGATCGGAGTAGCACCTTCCGGCAAACCTGTTTCCTGCGGAACACCAGGAGAGCACGGTGGAAATATGGATACGAAACAGGTCACCAAAGGTGCCACCCTATACTTCCCGGTCTTTGCAGACGGAGCGCTTTTTGCTCTTGGTGATTTCCACGCGGCGATGGGAGACGGAGAAATTAGCGTTTCCGGCATTGAAGTTCCAGGCAAAGCGACCGTCACCTTTGATGTAATCAAAGGAACCCACTCCAGATTTCCGCTTCTCCACAACCGTGAAGGTTTGTATCTCATAGTATCCGCAATGACTTTGGATGAAGCAGTAAAGGTGGCAACGGAGGAAATGATTGATATGCTTCTGCCGTTTGCTGATTTGAGTGTCAGCGAAATGACCATGCTGATGAGCGCTGCAGGTGAAGCACAGATCAGCCAAGTGGTCGATCCGCATGTTACCGTCCGATTTTTTGTTCCTCAGTACGTTCTCGATGCGTTGAATTTCAATTTATTCAGTTGAATATGCAGCAGCTGTTCCGGTCAGAATCATCCGACTTTTGAGTGTTGGAGCTATTTGTGGTACACTCAATGAAAAACTGTAGGTGATTTGAATGGTAGGAAGAAATGATCCGTGCCCATGCGGCAGCGGAAAGAAATACAAAAAATGTCACGGTAAACAATCGTCCGTCTCCATCAATGATTTGGTGAACGAAGAATTGTT
>DATHVY010000312.1:0-7204 GCA_035461045.1 Planococcus sp. (in: firmicutes) | reverse complement strand
CTCTTGCTATTCAAAGTAAGAAGTGGTATCATTTCATAGGTCAGACTGTCATATGGCAAGCTGTACAATTTAGCTAATTCTATCAACAAAGTTGACAGACAGATATTGAGTGGGAGGGGAAACCCTATTACCACATCACGGACTTAAGGAGGTGTGTTTCGTGGCTAAAAAAGTAGTTAAAGTCGTAAAATTGCAGATTCCTGCAGCAAAAGCAAACCCAGCACCGCCGGTTGGACCAGCATTGGGTCAAGCGGGTGTTAACATCATGGGCTTCTGTAAGGAGTTCAACGCACGTACTGCAGAACAAGCAGGACTGATCATTCCGGTTGAGATTTCAGTATTTGAAGACCGTTCATTTACATTCATTACGAAAACTCCACCCGCTGCAGTTCTATTGAAAAAAGCAGCAGGTATCGAATCAGGTTCAGGCGAACCGAACCGCAATAAAGTAGCGACTGTGAAACGCGACAAAGTTCGCGAAATCGCAGAAACTAAAATGCCAGATCTTAACGCTGCTTCAGTAGAAGCTGCAATGTTGATGGTTGAAGGTACTGCTCGCAGCATGGGCATTACAATCGAAGACTAATAGTAGTTGTTTTTGGACGGGTTGCGTGAGTTCGTAATGGATCACGCAGCCTTTAATCGTGGGAGGTTTAATCCGTTATACCACAACAAGGAGGACGTTTTTAATGGCTAAAACAGGCAAAAAGCTGCAAGATGCAGCAAAACTAGTTGACCGCTCTAAATTATACAACGCAAAAGAAGCGATCGAACTTGCGAAAAAAACGAGCACAGTTAACTTTGACGCAACAGTTGAAGTGGCTTTCCGTTTAGGGATCGACACACGCAAGAACGACCAGCAAATCCGTGGGGCAGTCGTACTTCCAAACGGAACTGGTAAAACTCAAAGCGTATTGGTTTTCGCTAAAGGCGAAAAACTTAAAGAAGCTGAAGCAGCTGGCGCAGATTTCGTTGGCGATGCTGAATATATCCAAAAAATCCAACAAGGATGGTTTGACTTCGACGTAATCGTTGCCACTCCAGACATGATGGGTGAAGTTGGTAAACTTGGACGCGTTTTGGGACCTAAAGGCTTAATGCCAAACCCTAAAACAGGCACAGTTACATTTGATGTAACGAAAGCTGTTCAAGAAATCAAAGCTGGTAAAGTGGAATACCGTGCAGACAAAACTGGTATCATCCACGCGCCGATCGGGAAAGTTTCTTTCGATGACAGCAAACTTGCTGAAAACTTGGCAGCAATCTATGACGTAGTTCTTAAAGCGAAGCCTTCGGCTGCAAAAGGAACTTACATCAAATCCCTAAACGTTACAACGACTATGGGACCATCTGTGAAAGTGGATACAGGTAGCGTAGTAGCTAAATAATCGATATTGACAAAAAGATTTCGCGCTGTTACAATTGCGGAGTTGTGAAATAACCATTTGTACCGCAGACAGCAGGGGCGCTAGCCGCTTAATTTAGCCCTGCCGAGGACATGATGAATTCAGTGAAAGTTTTTTCAAGCTGATTTTATGCCTCTGTGTCTGTTAAAAGACCAGAGGCTTTTCTTATGGACGTACGGTATGAATGAAAAATCTTTAGGAGGTGCCAGATGAGAAAAGCAGTTGAAACGAAAAAAGTTGTCGTTCAAACGATTGCCGACAAGTTCGGAGCTGCAGCTTCAGTTGTAGTTGTTGACTACCGCGGTTTGAATGTTGCCCAACTTACAGAACTTCGTAAACAACTTCGTGAAGCAGGAATCGAGTTCAAAGTTTACAAAAACTCCATGACTCGCCGTGCGACAGAAATCCATGGCCTTGAAGCGATCAACGAACACTTCACAGGACCAAACGCCATTGCGTTCTCGAACGAGGATGTAGTAGCGCCAGCGAAAATCATCAACGATTTCGCTAAAAAGAACGAAGCACTTGATATTAAAGCAGGTGTTATTGAAGGAACGATCGCTTCTGCAGAAGAAGTGAAAGCATTGGCAGAACTTCCATCACGCGAAGGTCTACTATCCATGCTTCTCAGCGTACTTCAAGCTCCAGTCCGCAACTTTGCTGCTACAACAAAAGCGGTTGCAGATCAAAAAGAAGAACAAGGCGCTTAATAAGTTAGCCGGATAAGCTTTACAAAAAAAATTACCTATCAATAGGAGGAAACTATAATGAATAAAGATGCAATCTTAGAAGCAATCAAAGAAATGACCGTTCTTGAACTTAACGACCTAGTAAAAGCAATCGAAGACGAGTTCGGCGTAACTGCTGCTGCTCCTGTTGCTGCAGCTGCCGGTGGCGCTGCTGTTGAAGAAGAGCAAACTGAATTTGATGTAGTTCTTACAGCTGCTGGAGACCAAAAAATTAAAGTCATCAAAGCAGTTCGCGAAGTTACAGGTCTTGGCCTGAAAGAAGCGAAAGCTCTAGTTGACGAAGCTCCAAAAGCTATCAAAGAAGGCGCAACTAAAGAAGAAGCTGAAGAAGTAAAAGCTAAACTTGAAGAAGTTGGCGCGTCAGTAGAAGTTAAGTAATTTCATGAACAATGCAGAAAAGCTCGTCAGTGTACACCGACGGGCTTTTTCTTCTTTTTATTTAAAGCACTGAGCTTATATAAATGCAAGGAGGGCTCCGTATGTCACAGCACTATTATTCCAAAAATCCCCAAACAAAAAGCAATCCTCAAGAATGGAGCTACACATTGCGAGGTGAGAAATTTCGGTTTCAGACCGACGCAGGTGTTTTCAGTAAAGGTGAAGTGGATTTCGGTTCACGTCTGCTGATCGAGGCTTTCGTTGATCCATCGATTGATGGTCCTATTTTGGATGTCGGATGTGGATACGGTCCGATCGGAATGGCAATCGCAAAAACATTTCCTCATAAAGAAGTGCATATGGTAGACGTAAACACCCGCGCTATTGAGTTAGCTGAAAAAAACACAGAGAAAAATGGAATTACGAATGTTCGCATTTATGAAAGCGATGGCCTTGCTGCAGTAGAAGAAGCGGAATTTTCTGCTATTTTAACAAATCCACCAATAAGGGCGGGCAAGGAAACTATCTTTCGTTTTTATGAAGAAGCTTATGCGAAACTCTCGAACGGTGGAACATTATGGGTGGTCATTCAGAAAAAGCAGGGGGCACCCTCGACAGAAGCCAAGTTGTCAGAGCTTTTCGGAGAAGTCCGTACGGTGGATAAGGATAAAGGCTACTTTGTTTTTGAGGCTAGAAAAGTTTGACTTGACAAAACGGCTATGATATTATAATAAAATGCAAAATTTATTATTTTGAGGTCGTTTGCCCTTTTTAGGGCAAAGCATGACGGCAGTTCCAAACATTTGTAAACCGAAAATGGGCTAAATCAGCCTCGTTTTCTTTTTGTCTTTTCGATATCATACACTATTTTGTGGAAATCGCAAAGACCTATAATCGTTTTATTGAGGGGTGAATAAGTTGGCAGGTCAACTAGTTCAGTACGGTCAACATCGTCAACGTAGAAGTTTTTCGAGAATCAGCGAAGTTCTTGATCTTCCGAATCTGATTGAAATTCAATCAGCATCTTATGAGTGGTTCCTTGAAGAGGGACTGCGCGAAATGTTCCGGGATATCTCGCCGATTGAAGATTTCACAGGGAATCTGTCACTGGAATTTGTGGATTACAGTCTTGCGGATCCAAAATATCCGGTCGATGAATCAAAAGAACGGGACGTTACCTACGCGGCACCACTTCGTGTGAAAGTGCGTCTATACAACAAAGAAACAGATGAAGTAAAAGAGCAAGACGTCTTTATGGGGGATTTCCCTTTGATGACGGAAACCGGCACTTTTGTGATCAATGGAGCAGAACGCGTTATCGTTTCTCAGTTAGTCCGTTCGCCAAGTGTTTACTTCCATGACAAAACAGACAAAAATGGTAAAAAAGGCTTTGGAGCTACAGTGATTCCAAACCGTGGTGCATGGCTGGAATATGAAACAGATGCAAAAGATGTTGTGTATGTCAGAATTGACCGCACGCGTAAATTGCCTGTAACTGTTCTATTGCGTGCTCTGGGCTTTGGTTCTGACCAGGAAATCATCGAATTGCTTGGTGATAACGAGTACCTTCAAAATACTTTAGATAAAGACAACACTGAAACAACAGAAAAAGCGCTTCTCGAAATTTACGAGCGTCTGCGTCCGGGAGAGCCTCCTACAGTCGAAAGCGCGAAAAGCTTATTGTATTCACGTTTCTTCGATCCAAAACGTTATGATTTGGCGAATGTAGGCCGCTACAAGATGAACAAAAAGCTGCACATCAAAAACCGTCTTTTCAATCAAACCATTGCTGAAACTTTGGTTGATCCGGAAACAGGCGAAATTTTGGTGGAGGCTGGAACACTCATCGACCGCCGAGTTTTGGACCGCATTATCCCGAACCTTGAAAGCGGTGTAGGTTTCCATACCATTTCACCGAATGGTGGAGTTCTGGATGAAGACGTGACATTACAGTCAGTCAAAATCTATGCGCCTAACGATGAAAGCCAAAAAGAAATCAATGTAATCAGCAATGCTTATATCGAGGATAAGATTAAGCATGTAACCCCTGCTGATATTATTTCTTCTATTAGTTACTTCTTTAACCTATTATACGGTGTCGGAAACACGGATGATATCGATCATCTTGGAAATCGTCGCCTTCGTTCAGTCGGAGAGCTTCTGCAAAACCAGTTCCGCATCGGTTTATCCCGTATGGAACGTGTTGTTCGTGAACGTATGTCGATTAACGATACACAAGCAATCGTACCTCAGCAATTGATCAATATCCGTCCGGTTATTGCATCAATCAAAGAGTTCTTCGGCAGTTCACAGCTGTCCCAGTTTATGGATCAAACCAACCCGCTGGCGGAATTGACGCACAAACGTCGTCTCTCTGCACTAGGGCCCGGTGGTTTAACGCGTGAGCGTGCCGGATTCGAAGTGCGTGACGTTCACTACTCCCACTATGGCCGTATGTGTCCGATTGAAACGCCTGAGGGACCGAACATCGGATTGATCAATACACTTTCCACTTTCGCGAAAGTGAATAAATTCGGTTTTATCGAAACACCTTATCGCCGAGTAGATCATGAGACGGGTATCGTTACTCCTCAAATTGACTATTTGACGGCTGATGAAGAAGACAATTACGTAGTGGCTCAAGCCAATGCGAAATTAGCTGACGACGGTTCTTTCGTTGAAGAAGAAGTTGTTGCCCGCTTCCGTGGCGAGAACACGTTGTTCAAGCGTGATCGCATTGATTACATGGACGTTTCACCGAAACAAGTTGTCTCGGTTGCAACTGCTTGTATTCCGTTCCTTGAAAACGATGACTCCAACCGCGCCTTGATGGGTGCAAACATGCAACGTCAGGCCGTTCCTCTTTTAAATCCGGAAGCTCCTTTTGTAGGAACCGGAATGGAGCATTTGGCTGCGCGCGATTCAGGAGCAGCGGTTATTTCGAAACATGACGGAATTGTTGAATATGTAGAAGCTAAAGAAATCCGTGTTCGTCGCATCGAAGATGTAGATGGCAATGAAACAAAAGGTGATCTGACTTCTTACAAACTTCAAAAGTTCATTCGTTCCAACCAAGGAACAAGCTATAACCAACGCCCAATCGTCAAAGTGGGCGACCGGGTTTCCACACGTGACATTTTAGCTGATGGTCCTTCTATGGAACACGGTGAAATGGCTCTGGGGCGCAATGTCTTGGTCGCGTTTATGACATGGGACGGCTTTAACTATGAAGATGCCATCATCATGAGCGAGCGTTTGGTGAAAGATGATGTTTACACTTCTGTTCATATTGAAGAATATGAGTCTGACTCCCGTGATACAAAACTTGGGCCTGAAGAAATCACTCGCGATATTCCAAACGTCGGTGAAGATGCACTTCGCAACTTGGACGACCGTGGAATTATCAGAGTCGGTGCTGAAGTAAAAGATGGTGATATCCTGGTCGGTAAAGTTACGCCTAAAGGTGTTACAGAATTGACGGCGGAAGAACGTCTTTTACATGCAATATTCGGCGAAAAAGCGCGTGAAGTCCGTGATACGTCGTTGAGAGTGCCTCACGGTGCCGGCGGTATTGTATTGGACGTTAAAATATTCAACCGAGAAGACGGAGATGAGTTGCCACCGGGTGTTAACCAGCTGGTTCGCGCATACATCGTTCAGAAACGTAAAATCTCAGTTGGAGATAAAATGGCAGGACGCCATGGTAACAAAGGTGTAATTTCCCGTATTCTTCCACAAGAAGATATGCCTTTCATGCCGGACGGCACACCGGTCGACATTATGTTGAACCCACTTGGTGTACCATCACGTATGAATATCGGGCAAGTATTGGAATTGCATCTGGGTATGGCTTCCCGTTCACTCGGAATTCATATGGCCTCATCGGTATTTGATGGTGCCAATGAAGAAGACGTACTGGAAACCATGGAAGAAGCCGGGATGCCTCGCGACGGTAAAACTGTCCTTTATGACGGTCGCTCCGGCGAAGCATTCGACAACCGCGTATCAGTCGGAATCATGTATATGATCAAACTTGCGCACATGGTTGACGATAAACTTCATGCACGCTCTACTGGACCATACTCTCTTGTGACGCAGCAGCCTCTTGGCGGTAAAGCCCAGTTCGGCGGACAGCGTTTCGGGGAAATGGAAGTTTGGGCGCTTGAAGCATACGGCGCGGCCCACACACTGCAGGAAATTCTGACAGTCAAATCAGATGATGTAGTCGGCCGTGTGAAAACTTATGAAGCGATTGTCAAAGGGGAAAGTGTACCGGAACCAAGTGTGCCGGAATCATTTAAAGTTTTGATCAAAGAACTTCAAAGTTTGGGTATGGACGTGAAAATGTTGACAATCGATGATGAAGAAATCGAATTGCGCGATTTGGATGAAGAAGAAGATCTTCAGCCAGCCGATTCTTTGAACATTTTACCGATTGCAGATAAAGAAGCACCTGTTGGAACAGTTGATTGATATGTGGGAATCGAACGGTCTGAAAGACCGTTCGCTTTCCATTCACTTAGTCATAAACGAGGAAGAGCCGCACAAAAACTCGAGACAAAAGGGAGGTAGGCTCCTTGATAGATGTTAATAATTTTGAGTATATGAAAATCGGATTAGCTTCGCCCGATAAAATTCGCTCATGGTCTTATGGAGAAGTCAAAAAGCCAG
>DATHVY010000311.1:0-1803 GCA_035461045.1 Planococcus sp. (in: firmicutes) | reverse complement strand
TTTGTAAGCTGGAACAATTAACGCTTTATTCATATATTAACCCACTTGAACCGGTTCTAAACTAAGGATTTGCCAGTAGCAGCCTAGACCTTCTTCGTTCCGCTCTCGAGATCGGTCACAAGTTCGTCTGCAAACTCCGGTTTCTTGGTGAAAAGGCTGACCACAACAGTCACGACCAAAGAAGCGAGGAACGCCGGTACGGCTTCATAGGTGATGCCGAAGAAATAGGTGGTCAATAATTCTTGGATGTTGGGGAGAAAAGCCAATGTCCATTCCGGCTGCTGCTTCACCAAAATAACAACGACCAAGCCGACAATCATCCCACTCAATACGCCGGCTTTTGATAAGCCTCTCCAGTAGAAGGAAAGAACAAGCGCGGGCCCGAAGCAGGCACCGAGCCCGCCAAAGGCGAACAACACCATCCAGAAAACGAGTTCAGTTGCCTGGAAGGCCAGGATGAGAGCCAGACCCATGATGATGACGATGGCAATCCGGCTGTACCAAACGAGACGTTGGCTTGAAATGATTTTTCCGCGACCGAACGTTTCACTGTAAATGTCCCGGACAAGACTTGAAGCTCCGACGAGCAATTGGCTGTCGGCGCTCGACATGATGGCAGCAAGAACCGCTACGACCATGACGCCAAATAGAATGGGAGGGAGAACTTCTGCTCCAAGCATAGTGAATGCAGTTTCCTGATTGGCATCGGGAAGCATTTCGACGTCCGGGAAATACACCCTGGCTGATAGTCCGGTCATGACCGCTCCCCAGCCCATCAAAACATTCCAAAAAGTAGAAATTAACGCTGCCTGCCGCATCTCTTTCACATTTTTTAACGACATATAACGAACCATGATTTGAGGGTTACCTGGGCTGCCGAAACCGATGCCCAGCAATCCGATGATTGCACCGAAACTAAAGTAGAAGGGATCCACAAATCCGGCTCCCTGAGTTTGCATCATTTCAAAGACTGCGCCGATGCCCCCAAGGTTGAAGATGGCAATCACCGGCAATAAAATGAGTGAGAACATCATAAAGCCTGCCTGGAGCACATCCGTGCGGCTGACTGCAAAGAATCCGCCGACAACCGTATAGAACAAGAGAATACCGGCCATGAACCACATGCCCCCGGTCTGCGAAAAGCCGAGAGTCGAAGAAAACGCGATACCCCCGCCAACAATCTGGGACCCTACATAGGCCACCATGAAAAATACAAGAATAAGTGCGCTGACAATTCGCAAAATGTGGGTTTTATCCCCAAAGCGTTTCTCCAGAATGTCCGGTATGGTGATCGCGTTATATTTTTGGCTGAACCGGCGGAAGCGGCGGGCCAGGAAGAAGAACATAAAGACTTCCACTGTGATAAATCCTGCAAGAGCCCATACAGCCTGCAGGCCACCTATGTATGCTGTACCTGTAACACCCAAAATCAACCAGGAACTCCGGCCTGAGCTGACTGCGCTCAACGCGACCGTCCATTTGTTCAATCCGCGTCCAGCAAGGAAAAAGTCCGTTAATCCACCTGAACTTCTTTTTGAACTGTAGAAGCCGATGCCGATCAACAAAAGAAAATAAAGAATTAAGATGACCCAAGTAGTAGTTGCGACCATGTTTATTGCACCTCCCGTTCTTCAGAATTAGATTCTTGATCGTAATGGCTCGTCGTGAAATAAAACAGTATGCCCAATGCTAAAATTCCTGCGGGGATTAAGATCAACCCCAATACCATTCCGAATGTCATAAACTCACCTCCTGCAATTTGCTTTCCATTATATCAAAGAAATTCAATTATTTTGACAATGT
>DATHVY010000310.1:0-1822 GCA_035461045.1 Planococcus sp. (in: firmicutes) | reverse complement strand
ATGGTGTAAGGCGTTTTGTTGCTTTCCGGTTGGGCTTCGAAGAATTTCTTTTCGATCCACCAGTCATAACGTCCTCTTTCAATCGTTTGCGGATCGTACTTCGTCGACATTTGGTCAGTCATAGCAATTCCTCCTTGTGGTTCTGATGATGCTTTTCGGATTAAAAAAGGGTACAAAAAAACTCCTGTCGTCTCTACTTAAAGGACGAAGGAGTTTTCGCGGTACCACCTTTATACACAGGCTAATAAGCCTGGCTCTCAAGTTCGATAACGGATTCGCATCCGGGTTCCGCTACTCAATTTCACGGAAACTGCTCGGAGGTGACATTCGAATGCTGGTCCATGGAGGCCTCTCACCGCTCGGCTTCCTCTCTGAAATGCACGCACATTCTACTATCCTCTTCAACGCATCAGTATCTGATTAGTTTCATTGTACTCAATTTCCCTTTTTAGCGTCAAGCTTTTTAAATGCATAGGCGATTATCGGAGCCGCCAGCAGCAGAATGAAAAACAGTCGGAACAAATGGAACGATGTGATCATGGCAATGTCCCCGCCCGTTTCCAACGCGGTGATGCTCATTTCAGCGATTCCGCCCGGTGCGCCGCTCAAGAAAAAGTCCAGGAACAGATAGCTGGGCCGCCAAACGGTCAAGATGTAGGCGATGCCTGCCGTAAAGCCGATCAGCAGCACGTTGTTCACCAGGATCGCGACACCAAGGCGCATGTTCAGCTTCTCTTTCAAGTTCTCCATCTGCAGCCCAAGATGCGCTCCGATGAATATTTGCGCCATAATGATCAACAGCGGCGGCAGCTCGATCAAGCTGTTGCCCGTCCATGTCTGGACCGCAGCAATCGTCAGCACCGGTGCCAGCACTTCAGCTGCCGGGAAAGAGATGCGCTTCATGCCGAAATACACCGCGATTCCCAGAACCAGCGCGATCACAAATGCTGAAGGGGAAAATGCAAAAACCTGTTCCGTTAAATGGGACTGGGGCCTGCCCGTCAACATCGTAGTCAGAAACGGCACGATGGTGACCACCAGAAAAATACGGATGGTCTGCATCATCGTCACGACTGTTGCATTCGCCGTCCTGACCCCTTCTGAGATCAGCACCATCTGCGACAGTCCGCCCGGGATGGAGCCGATCAAGCTTGTCGCCATCGATTCATTCGACATCCACTTGAACAGCAGGCCGAACACGAGCGCCGCTCCCACTACCGACACCGTCATAAACGCCATATACGGCAAATCGAACCACATCAGGAACACCGAGTCGCGTGTGAACGAAGAGCCGATTTGAGTCCCCAGCAGGAGCAGGCCAATGACCCGAAGAGATTTTGGCCAGTAGAACTGGATCGACGTAAACTGATTAAGGATCAGCAATGTGAACAGCGGTCCCAGCAGCCAAGGCAGGAACATGCCGATTTGGTCGAACAGGAAACCGGCGGCAATCGCAATCAATACGGTTCGTAAAAATGGGTTCACAGCAATTCCAACTTTCGTGCAACGAAATAGTTTTCCTTCTATTCTACATGAAAAACGGGAAAACGGAGAGTTTATTCGTTGGGCAAAGTTCTATGGGCGGTTTTTGAGCTTCCATGATCACTCAGCCATTTTCCACACAAAAAAACGACCGAAGTGGCTGGGTTTCCCCCACCATTTCGGTCACCTTGAATTTATCGTGCCAATTGGGCGAAGACTTTGTGGAAGGCTTCGACTGTTTTGGCGATTTGTTCTTCTGTGTGTGCTGTTGACAGGAACACTCCTTCGAATTGGGAAGGCGGCAGGTATATGCCTTCTTCCGCCATCAAGCGGTAGTATT
>DATHVY010000309.1:0-9771 GCA_035461045.1 Planococcus sp. (in: firmicutes) | reverse complement strand
AAATTTATTTGACTAACCTCACATATTGTGGTAGAGTTTATCTATAGTGAGGTGTAGACAAATGCCCAAAACTTTGGCGGATATTAAAAAGTCGTTGGATTTACATTTAGGAAAACGATTGCTTTTGAAGGCAAACGGAGGACGCAAAAAAACAGTCGAACGTGCTGGGATCCTGCGTGAAACGTATCACTCCGTGTTCGTGATCGAACTGGATCAGGAAGAGCATGCATTTGAACGCGTATCTTATAGCTACGCAGACATCTTAACAGAAGCAGTAGAAATTACTGTCTATGAAGGAACGGAAGACGCACTTGTTGTTAAATAATTGAACTCCATTTATATTATTCTTAAAAACCCACAACCCGTAGTTTAACGGATTGTGGGTTTTTTCGTTTATTCCCCCGAAACCTGCCTAACAGGAGTGGTTGTGTTAAAATAGTCATCATTAGAATATAAAAGGAGGCAGTGGGATGCTCTACGTGAAAGCACCTGCCAAAATCAATTTAACTTTGGACGTTTTACATAAAAGACCGGATAACTACCATGAAATCGAGATGATCATGACGACCGTTGATTTATATGACCGCATCGGGCTTATGGGTACGGCCAGCGGTATCCACATCCAATCAGCGGACCGTTTCGTACCGAACGACTCACGGAATCTGGCTTATCAAGCCGCTCAATTAATAAAAGACACGTTTAAAATTCGCACTGGTGTCATCATTTCTCTCGAGAAACAAATACCGGTTGCAGCCGGACTTGCGGGTGGCAGCAGTGACGCTGCAGCCACTTTGAAAGGCCTTAACAAGTTATGGCAGCTCAATCTATCGTTGGATGAACTGGCTGAGCTGGGAGCTCAAATCGGGTCGGATGTATCATTCTGCGTTTATGGTGGAACTGCTCTAGCGAAAGGGCGGGGAGAAATCATCGAAGAATTGCCGGCTCCCCCGAATTGCTGGGTCATCTTAGCTAAGCCGACAATCGGTGTATCCACTGCGGACGTATACGGGGCTTTTGATCCTGCGAACGCTTATCATCCGAATACCCAGCAAATGATCGACGCGTTGCATGGCAAGGATTACGAGGCTGTGTGCAACAACCTTGGAAATGCCTTGGAGAGCGTTACACTGAACATGTATCCCGAAGTAGCCCATATTAAAGACCAGATGAAGAAATTCGGAGCAGATGCAGTTTTAATGAGCGGAAGCGGTCCGACCGTATTCGGTCTGGTTCAGCAAGAAGCCCGTATTCCCAGGATTTACAACGGGCTACGCGGATTCTGCTCGGAAGTTTATGCGGTACGTCTCGTAGGCGAACGAGGCCCACTTGCTTAAATACGTACAATTATGGTAAATTCTCTATAAATCATTCGTATTTAGGAGAGTGTCAAATGAAGTGGAAACGCAGCGAACGTTTAGTGGATATGACACATTATTTATTGGAACACCCGCATAAATTGATTCCGCTCAGTTATTTTGCGGATTTGTTTCAAGCAGCCAAGTCTTCCATCAGTGAAGATCTGGGCATTGTAAAAGAAACCTTTGAAGATAAAGGAATCGGTCTGTTGATCACTGTACCGGGAGCGGCCGGCGGTGTGAAATATGTGCCGAAGCTTAAAGAACCGGAAATAAGGGCCATTATGGCAGAACTGATTGAAGAGTTGAGCCATTCTGATCGTTTGCTGCCAGGTGGTTATCTTTATATGACAGATGTGCTTGGCAATCCAGGCATGATGAACCGTGTCGGCAAGGTGTTTGCCAGTGCGTTTGCCAACGAAAAGATCGATGTGATCATGACAGTGGCAACCAAAGGCATACCGATTGCCCACGCAATCGCCCGCCATTTAAATGTGCCGGTGGTCATTGTTCGCAGAGACAGTAAAGTGACAGAAGGATCAACGGTAAGCATCAATTATGTTTCGGGCTCTTCCCGGCGCATCCAGACAATGGTGCTGTCTAAGCGCAGCATGAAAAGTGGACAGCATGTGCTCATCACGGACGATTTTATGAAAGTCGGGGGTACGATGAACGGCATGAAAAACCTGCTCGAGGAATTCGATTGTTCGCTCGCCGGAGTTGCGGTGTTGGTAGAAGCGGAACATTCGGATGAACAGCTTGTTGAAAAGTATTTCTCCCTCGTCAAGCTTCACGGCGTCAGCGAGAAAGAACGAACCATTGAATTGAAAGAAGGAAACTACTTTACTAATGGAGGTTTTTGAGATGAAATACGTAGCTACTGATCAAGCGGCACCAGCCATCGGCCCATATTCACAAGGTGTAATATCTGGAGGAATCTTTTACAGTTCCGGACAAATTCCATTAAAGCCCGACGGCCAATTGGTCGAAGGCTCTATTGCTGACCAGACGCATCAGGTGTTCGCCAACTTAAAAGCGGTTCTGGCGGAAGCCGGTACTTCTTTGGACAACGTCATCAAAACAACGGTGTTCATCAAAGACATGAACGATTTCGCGGCGCTCAACGAAGTGTACGGCGAACATTTCGGCGATCATAAACCTGCCCGTTCCACCGTCGAAGTGGCCCGTTTGCCGAAAGACGTAAAAGTGGAAATTGAAGTAATCGCTAAAACGGCTCAATAATTCGACGAATCAGATAAAATGAAATGCCATGAACTCAGGTTCATGGTTTTTTTTTCGGAAATTTTTCATCAGGCATCCATTTCTTGAAATGCGCCATTTGGAGTAAATCGTCTACAAAATTGAGTTAATAGTAATGTTTTTGTAAGTATACGGAGAAGTTAAGTATGTTTTCTAATAAATTCTGTTTTCTTGCAGGAGATTAGTCCCTGATGGCGAATACAATTCAGCAGTGCCAAAAAATACATCTATGAAAAGAGGTGATGAGAGAATGGAAGTAACAGATGTTAGATTGCGACGTGTTCAAACGGAAGGCCGGATGAGGGCAATCGCTTCCATCACATTGGACAACGAATTTGTGGTCCATGATATTCGGGTTATCGACGGCAATGACGGCATGTTCGTCGCGATGCCAAGCAAGCGGACGCCTGATGGGGAGTTCAGGGACATTGCGCACCCGATAAACTCAGACACCCGCAACAAGCTTCAGCAAGCTGTATTAACTGCATATGAGCAAAGTGAAAACGATCCGGTTTTTGAAGAAGCCGGCGTTTAATT
Organism: Planococcus sp. (in: firmicutes); assembly: GCA_035461045.1. Lineage (GTDB taxonomy): Bacteria > Bacillota > Bacilli > Bacillales_A > Planococcaceae > Planococcus. The sequence goes on along the minus strand of DATHVY010000309.1, from coordinate 6,619 downwards.
GCGCATTCTTGGGGAGCCTATTGTAAAAATGAGGCTCTTTTTTTTGTGTGCTTCGGATTGTCATGGTATTGTCATCCTTTGAAACCTTGATTTATCAAGGTTTTTAAGGTATAGTAAAGAAAATCGCAGAGGTCTGTTGCGGTTCAGGCAGACACCGAGAAACCCACCAAAGTAGTGTGCGTCACGACGAGGGTGGGTTAAATTATGGCCGGAAGAGCTTTTGGAAAAATTGCCACACCAATAGAAAAGCTAGTGGAGGAATAAATATGACCAATACATATGCTGTTATTTTAGCTGCCGGACAAGGCACACGCATGAAATCGAAATTATATAAAGTGTTGCATCCGGTATGTGGAATGCCGATGGTGGAGCATGTGACCCGCAATGTTCAGCAGCTGGGAGTAGAAAAAATCGTCACTGTCGTAGGCCATGGAGCAGAGAAAGTGCAAGAACAGCTTGGCGGGAAAAGTGAATACGCCCTTCAGGCCGAACAACTGGGAACGGCGCACGCGGTCTTGCAAGCCGCTTCGTTGATCGAGGGTCTGAATGGCACTACGCTTGTGATGTGCGGGGATACTCCGTTGATCAAAACGGAAACTATGCAAGCCTTGCTCGACCACCACGCTGAAACAGGAGCGAAAGCCACTATCCTGACAGCCATTGCTGGGGATCCAGCAGGCTATGGCCGGATCCTTCGCGATGAATCCGGCGGGGTTTCGAAAATCGTGGAGCAAAAAGATGCTTCCAAAGAAGAGCAACAAGTGAAGGAAATCAATACAGGCACCTATTGTTTTGACAACGCCGCCTTATTTGAGGCCTTGAAACGGGTTTCCAATAACAATGTCCAAGGCGAATATTATTTGCCTGATGTTATCGAAATTCTCCAAAAGCAGGGAGAAGTTGTAGCGGCTCATGCGACTGACAGCTTTGATGAGACCTTAGGCGTTAACGACCGTGTAGCTTTGAGCGAAGCGGAACGCATCATGCGTAAACGCATAGCGGAAAAACACATGCGTGCGGGAGTTTCAATCATCGATCCAGCTTCCACCTATATCAGTGTTGAAGCACTAATCGGAGCGGATACCGTAATTCAACCGAATGTCATGATCGAAGGCAAGACGGTCATCGGAGAAGATTGTGTGATCAGTCCGAACTGCCACATCGTCAACAGCACCATCGGAGACCGCACCACGGTCCATTCTTCCGTAGTACTCGATAGCGTGATCGGAACAGATACGACCGTGGGTCCGTTTGCTCACTTACGTCCGGAATCTGATTTAGGAAACGACGTGAAAATCGGCAATTTCGTCGAAGTGAAAAAATCGGTGATTGGCAACAACAGCAAGGTCTCCCATTTAAGCTATATCGGAGATGCAAAACTGGGAACAAACGTCAATATTGGTTGCGGTACGATCACTGTTAACTATGACGGTAAAAATAAAAGCCTGACGACAATAGAAGACGATGCTTTCGTTGGTTGCAACTCCAATCTGATTGCGCCTGTTACGGTAGGCAAAGGAGCTTATGTTGCGGCAGGATCAACCATTTCTAAGGATGTTCCGGAAAGTGCTTTGGCCATTGCCCGTGCAAGACAAGAAAACAAAGAGAATTACGTCGAAAAATTAAACTTGAAAAACTAGGAGGGTTCACGCTTTATGAGTAATCAATATGACAAAACGAAACTGAAAATCTTCTCGTTGAATTCGAACCAGGAATTGGCGGAAGAGATTGCTGAAAATGTAGGAATTCCTTTAGGGAAAAGTTCGGTAACTCATTTCAGCGACGGTGAAATCCAGATCAACATCGAAGAAAGCATCCGTGGCTGCGACGTATTCATCGTGCAATCCACTTCTTCTCCTGTCAATGAGAACTTGATGGCCTTGTTGGTTATGGTTGATGCGGTAAAACGTGCTTCAGCCCGTACGGTGAATGTGGTAATTCCTTATTATGGATATGCCCGTCAGGATCGCAAGGCGCGTTCACGTGAACCGATTACAGCGAAGCTTGTAGCGAACCTGCTGGAAACAGCCGGTGCGACACGCGTCATCGTTCTGGATCTGCATGCACCGCAAATTCAAGGTTTCTTTGATATTTTGATTGATCATTTAGTGGCTGTACCCCTCTTATCCGAGTATTTCTTAAACGACAGCGGCATTGACTTGGAAAACGTCATCATCGTATCTCCGGACCACGGTGGTGTAACGCGCGCGCGCAAAATGGCAGACCGGTTGAAAGCGCCGATTGCCATTATCGACAAACGCCGTCCGCGCCCAAATGTTGCTGAAGTCATGAACATCATCGGGAATGTAGAAGGCAAGACGGCAATCATCATCGATGACATCATCGACACTGCAGGCACACTTTCCATTGCGGCAAGTGCACTGGTGGAAAGCGGCGCTAAAGAAGTTTACGCGTGCTGTACGCACCCCGTCCTATCTGGACCAGCGATTCAGCGAATCAACGACTCCGTCATCAAAGAATTGATTATCACCAATTCGATTGAATTGCCGGAAGAGAAGAAATCACCGAAGATCCGTCAGTTGTCTGTAGCTAAGTTATTGGCTGATACAATTGTCCGTGTGCATGAGCAGAAATCTGTCAGCACGCTCTTCGATTAATAAATATTTTACGATAGAAATGCTGCCTTAGTTTGATGCATATGCAAATAGGGTATATACTTAATCATGTTCTAATATAACTGGAGGTTGAATTTTTATGAGTATCAAAATGAAAGCACAGAAAAGAGAAAGCAAAACAGCACAATCATCTTTAACGGAATTGCGCCAAAAAGGCGAAGTACCAGGTATTATCTATGGTTTCAAAGCAGAATCCACAGCACTTTCAGTATCGGAAATCGATCTGATTAAAACGTTGCGCGAATCAGGCCGTAACGGAGTAATCAGCCTTGAATTAGACGGCAAGTCATATAACGTCGTATTGAGCGACTACCAAAAAGATGCCTTGAAAGGCAACTTTAAACACGTTGACTTCCTATCGATCAACATGTCCGATGAACTTGAAGTCGAAACAGTTGTTCACTTGATCGGTGAATCACCTGCAGAAAAAGCAAGCGGCATTGTTACTCAGCCGAACCGTGAAGTGACAATCAAAGTTAAGCCATCTGATATTCCGGATGCACTTGAAGTGGACGTTTCAAAACTTGAAATCGGTGATTCCATTTCGGTAGAAGATATCCGTGGGACAGTTTCTTACGAGATTCTGAATGACGATGATTTCCTTCTTGTTGCAGCTGAAGCACCACGTACACAGGAAGAAATGGATGAGCTTGAAACTCCAGACGCAGCAGATGCTGAGCCTGAAGTGGTCGGCACTGAAGATTCTGATGAATCTGGCGAAAAAGAACAAGCTTAATAGCAATAAGAAAATAAGGGACTGCCACCAGGCAGTCTCTATTTTTTTGTTTGAATGGTCCTTGTGGTAAAATGAAAAGCAGTTACTGAGAAAAGGAAGAGTAGATATGAAATTGATCATCGGCCTGGGCAATCCAGGCAAGGCTTACGCAGAAACACGCCACAATATCGGCTTTCAAGTTATCGATCTTTTGGCTTCCAAGTGGAATGCGCCGCTGACGCAATCAAAGTTCAAAGGGATGTATTCCATCATCCATCGTCCGGAAGGCAAGGTCATGCTGCTGAAACCCTTGACGTACATGAACCTCTCGGGTGAAAGTGTAGGAGCACTGATGGATTATTATGATGTGGACATCGAGGACATCATGGTTATTTATGATGACCTGGATTTGCCGACTGGCCAGCTTCGGCTGCGCCAAAAAGGCAGTGCTGGCGGCCATAATGGCATCAAGTCCCTTATCCAGCACTTAGGCACCCAGCAGTTTAACCGGATGCGCATCGGCATTAGCCGTCCTCCTGCAGGCATGAAGGTTCCGGACTATGTCTTGTCCCGCTTTTCGAAGGAAGAAGCCGCTGACGTGGAGGATGCCGTGAAAAAGAGTGCGGAAGCGTGCGAACTTTGGCTTTCAAAACCGTATGTAGAAGTCATGAACCAATTTAATGGATCTTAGCTTTGGCGCAACTGGCGCACAGAGCTTTTTTCTGTTTTCGCTGCAATGATCGCAATTTTATTTTAATCGGAATGGAGGAGTCTTCATGAACCATATTTTACAGGCCTTTTCTGAGGATTCTCAAACGAAGAAATTTATTGATGATTTAAAAAAAGGGCAGGATCATCAACTGGTATCCGGACTTTCAGGAAGTGCAAGGCCCATATTCTATCAAACAGCAGCGGAAGCGCTGCAGGCACCGTTGCTGATTGTTGCACCAAACCTGCTTCAAGCCCAGCGCATTTATGATGATATGGTGAAGCTGATGGGAGAGGAAAAAGTACACCTTTATCCTGCAGAAGAATTGATTGCAGCGGAAGTGTCGTTCTCGGGTCCGGAACTTCGGGCACACCGGATTGATACACTCAATCATATGGCGTCGGTCGGCCAGGGAATCTACATTACGCCAGTTGCGGGTCTGCGGAAATTTCTGGCTTCCAAAGAGCAATGGAAAAGTTCAACACTGCGCGTGAACGAAGGAGGAGAACTCGATTCGGACGAATGGCTGAATAAACTTGTGGCCATGGGTTATTCCCGAACGCCGATGGTGACGTCGCCAGGGGAATTCGCTTTGCGCGGAGGCATCTTGGACATTTATCCGTTGAATTTCGAACATCCGGCGCGTATCGAATTATTTGATACGGAAGTGGATTCCATCCGGACGTTCTCAGCTGAAAATCAGCGATCACTGGATAAAATGAAATCGTTATGTGTCCTGCCTGCCAGCGAAATTGTTCTTTCGAAAGAGCAGCAGCTGACACTGGCTGAACGGCTGGAAGATCAACTTGCCGTTACATTAAAGAAGATTAAAACGGAAGAGCCGAAAGAATTGCTGCTTCAGCATATTCAGCACGACATCACCATGCTGAAAGAAGGCGGAATTCCTGAACAAATTGCTAAATACAGTTCATTGATTGACGAGCAATCCGCATTTCTTGGAGATTATTTCCCGGGAAATGGTTATGTCTTTTTCGATGAATTGGGGCGTATCCAGGAAATGACGGAAACACTGGAACGCGAAGAAGGCGAATGGGCAACATCGATGCTGGAAGAAGGGAAATTCCTGCACGATCTTCATTTGTCCTACACTTTCCGTGAACTGCTGACAAAGCTGGAGCAGAAAACTACGTTTATGTCGCTGTTTGTCCGGACGTTTCCGATGGTCCAACTGAAAAAATCCATCGCCTTTTCATGCAAACCAATGCAATCGTTCCATGGTCAAATGCATTTGTTAAAAGCGGAAATGGAGCGATGGATGCTCGGGAAATTCCAGGTGTTCATCGTGGCAGAAGGCGATGAGCGGCTGACGAAAATCAGGGAAGTGCTGGAAGACTACAGCATGGAAGCCGAAATCATCACGGATTCTTCCGAAGTTCAAGGTGGAAAAGTTTATCTTGTGGACGGGGAACTGTCTGGCGGTTTTGAAATGCCACTGCAGCGAATGGCGATCATTACAGACCGTGAACTGTTCAAACAGCAGCCGAAGAAAAAAACACGCGCCCAGAAACTGACCAATGCGGAGCGCATTAAAAGCTATTCGGAAATCAAACCTGGCGATTATATCGTCCATGTCCACCACGGCATTGGCCGTTATATCGGCATCGAAACACTGGAAGTGAGAGGTGTCCATAAAGACTATCTCCATATCGTCTATAAAGCGGACGATAAATTGTTTGTGCCGGTTGACCAGATCGATTTGATCCAAAAATACATTGCCTCCGAAGAAAAAGAACCGAAACTGCATAAAATGGGCGGCGCAGAATGGAAGAAGACGCGCACCAAGGTTTCCGCTGCGGTCCAGGACATCGCGGATGATTTGATCAAGCTTTATGCGGAACGTGAAGCGCTGAAAGGCCATGCATTTTCCGAGGAACAAGACATGCAGCGGCAATTTGAAGCGGAATTCCCATATGAAGAGACGGTCGATCAATTGCGCTCCATTACCGAAGTGAAACGGGATATGGAAAAAGAGCGGCCAATGGACCGATTGATTTGTGGAGATGTGGGGTACGGCAAAACGGAAGTGGCCATTCGTGCAGCTTTCAAAGCGGTACTCGATGGCAAGCAAGTGGCTTTTCTCGTACCGACCACGATCCTCGCCCAGCAGCATTACGAAACAATGACGGAGCGTTTCAAGGATTATCCGATGGAAGTGGGCTTGATGAGCCGGTTCCGTTCGAAAAAACAGCAGGCCGAAACCGTTAAAGGATTGAAAAATGGCTCGGTTGATGTGGTCATCGGAACACACCGCATCCTGTCGAAGGACATGAAGTATAAAGATCTTGGTTTATTGATCATCGATGAAGAACAGCGGTTCGGCGTAACCCATAAAGAGAAAATCAAACAAATGAAAACCAATGTCGATGTGCTGACACTAACAGCCACACCGATTCCGCGTACTTTGCACATGTCGATGATCGGGGTGCGCGATTTATCCGTCATCGAAACACCTCCGGCCAATCGCTTTCCGGTACAGAGTTATGTCATGGAGCATAATGGGGCACTCGTACGGGAAGCAATCGAGCGGGAAATGGCGCG
>DATHVY010000308.1:0-3202 GCA_035461045.1 Planococcus sp. (in: firmicutes) | reverse complement strand
GCCGTAAATTTCGATGACCCGCACACGCGGGTATCCGCCTATTCCCAGCGCAGTATCAATTGCCAATGATCCACTTGAAACCGATGATACGTTGCGGTCGCTTTTCTCGCCTAATTTCATGACCGAACCTTTACCAAATTGCTTTTCTATCCCTTTTAACGCCATATCCAATGCTGCTTTACGATCGCTCAAAAAAAGTCCTCCTCTTAATTAAACCAATTTTTCTACCTGTTTCTAGTATACTAGGTTATTGAGAAATACACAAGAAAAAAGCGAACATTCATTCGTGTTCGTATGTTTAAAAGTCATTTTTAAAACGCTTATATATTCTATATCCATATTATGAAGAAAAAAACACCCTCAAAATTAATTTTTGGGAGTGTTTTCATCAATTAATGTTCGTATCAAATAGAAAAGGGCCAGTTTTACTGCGCGAAGACGGTTCGTATTGCGCATCCCCGACAATTGAAGGCGATAGGATTCGGTGCCATGTTCACTGGCAATACCTATCCATACGGTACCTGCCGGCTGATCACCGTGAGCATCCGGTCCAGCCGCTCCCGTCAGACTGACACTGATGTCTGTCTTGAACTTGTCGCGAGCGGCTTCCGCCATGGCAATCGCCGTCTGTTCGCTGACGACTCCGTATTGCGCCAGAAGTTCCGCGGACAGGCCGAGCTGAGCAATTTTCATGTCCTCATTGTACGTAATCACGCCACCGGATAAGACGGAGCTTGCTCCCGGTACGGATGCCAATTCGGATTGGAACAGGCCGGCTGTCAAACTTTCAGCTGCGGAAATCGTCTTGCCTTGTTGTTTCAACAGTCCGATTGCCTTCGAAGCCAAGGAATCGTCATCATAGCCGTATAAGTATTGGCCTACACGTTCCATGATTTCTTTCTTGGCTTCGTCGATCAATGCCCAGGCTGCTTGTGTGCTGTCGGTTTTAGCTGTGATGCGTAAAGTGACTTCACCATCTGCCGCCAGTGGTGCAATCGTCGGGTTTGTCTGGCGATCCAGAATATCATGAAGCCGGTCTTCGAGTTCCGCTTCTCCGATGCCATAGAAACGCAACACGTGAGACAGGATCACATCTTCTTTGTTCAATCTTTTAATCAACTGTGGTTTGCCTTCGAACTGGAACATCGGCTCCATTTCTTTCGGCGGGCCCGGCAGCAGGATATAAACGTGGCTGTCTGTGCTGTACAGCATGCCTGGTGCCATGCCATTATGATTCACAAGAACTTCACTGTCTTTTAGGACCAGTGCCTGCTTCCTATTATTTTCCGTCATTGGACGTCCTGCACGCTGGAAAAAAGCTTCGATAGAAACCATCGCATCTTCATTCATCGCGAGGCTGGTGTTCAAGTGTCTGGCAATGGTTTCTTTCGTCAAATCATCTTTGGTCGGACCAAGCCCACCCGTGAAAAGAATCAAGTCTGCACGTTTTTCAGCGATTTCAATCGCACTTTCCAAGCGCTCCGGATTATCCCCCACCACTGTGTGGTAATAGACATTAATGCCGACCTCAGCTAGATGGCTCGATAGGAAACGGGCATTCGAATTTGTAATCTGTCCGAGCAAAAGCTCAGAACCCACCGCGATAATTTCTGCGTTCATCTTCCTCATCCTTTCAGCTTCAAGCTATGCGATACCTATAAGAATCTCCTATTTTGATGTCATCAAGGCTTTACGGTTAACGTAAAAATACTCCCAGCCTGACCACACTGTAAAGATAAGGGCGATGTAGAGCATAATATCAGCGAATGGGAAATTGATATAGGCGAATACCGGGTTGTGCAACAGCAGGGCTGCAATCGCCACGATTTGTGCCGTTGTCTTGATTTTGCCAAGACTTCCCGCTGCCACTACTTCTCCTTCACCTGCCAGAACTAAACGCAGCCCTGTCACCGCAAACTCACGGCTGATGATGATGATGACAATCCATGAAGCCGCATAGCCCAGTTCCACAAGCACAATTAATGCAGCTGAAACCAACAGCTTATCGGCTAAAGGGTCAAGAAATTTCCCCATCGTCGTGACAAGATTATACTTTCTGGCATAAAATCCATCCACCCAGTCAGTGATTGAAGCAAAAATGAAAATTAATCCTCCGATAAAATGGGTCATCGGCATCTCTGCACCGAAAATCGTGATTTGGCCCCAATTAAAATCGACGAGCATGACGAGCATGAAGACCGGTATCAGTAAAATACGGGAAATCGTAATCTGGTTTGGAATGTTCATGATACCCCCCCTTTCTCTCCATCAATAAAAATAGCCATCAAAAGATGGCTATTCCGAATCCGTAAATTGAATAACGATATTTTGAGTAGTCCGGTCCTGCGTATATTCAACCTCTTCACCATTCAAGGTCAAAGTGATATTTTCAGTGGCTCCAATGCGGATCCACACTTGTGACACGTCTGAAAGATCGAGAGTTTCACTTTCGTCAGCCTGCAGTACCCGCGCCTCTGACAACAGTTCCTCCTGATTTTCATCAAGAGCGGTTACCCACGATTCGCCTGAAGCTTCAATTTCAAGCTCGCGGTTTTCGGGACCCGTCCAAGTAAATGTCGAAGTTTCGCCTGCAGTTTCCACTGCTTCAAGGCTCGCTGATTCTTCTACTGGCTCTTCCTCTACTACTTCCTCTTCCACCGCTTCTTCTTCTTCTGCTTCCTCTTCTTCAACAACACCCTCAGCCTCGTCGTCGGTAGTTCCTTCATAAGGCACACCCGTTTCCGCGCCGAGGTCTTCTTCCGGGGTGTTTGCCGGGAGGTTCTGATAAAAGAAAAAGACAATAAACAAAATTACGATAATGAACAACCCTACAATGATTTTCGGCATTGCTTCTCCCAATTGGCTTGAAGAGCGTTTTGACATCGTTCGTCTTCTCGAAGGCGTTGGCGCAGCCAATTTGCTGCGGGAATCTTCTTCCGCTGCCATCGGCAATTCCGCTTTATGCCGTTCAAGTACTTCATCCGGATTCAAATCGACCGCTTCAGCGTATCGCTTGATAAACGCACGGGCATAGAAAGATCCCGGCATTGCACTGAAGTCCCCTTCTTCGATGCTGGATAGATAGCGTTTCTGAATCTTTGTTGCCTCTTGCAAATCTTCCAAACTGTACCCTTTTGCGACTCTCGCTTCTTTCAAGCGAGTACCCAAGTCACTCACACAATCACCCGCCTATTTAAAAATT
>DATHVY010000307.1:0-12792 GCA_035461045.1 Planococcus sp. (in: firmicutes) | reverse complement strand
ATGCCCCCCGACTGCATTAGTTCCAAGCCCGAGAGTGGAAATTTTCAGTTCTGTTCCTTTCAATGAAGAAAAATTCATGCAAACACCCTTTCTTAAATGGTTTGTTTCATTATAAAGCTCTTGGCGAAAGAATGCTGAACTCAACCTTTTTAAGCAACTGATTTACAAAATCACTATGAAGGAAGTTTCAGAAAATGCAGCTTCTGAAAAGTTACTTGAGATGCAAAATCGCATCACCCGATTCCAGCTTTCGGATGAACTGTTCAAAGAATTCCAATGCATTTCAAAGAATTCTCCACAAGAGTTATATAGCATCACCCCACTGCATACACTTACTAAACATGCTTATTAAAAATTCCAATGGGTCAAAACATCATTCCACCAATTCAATTGCTCCGGTAATTTCCACTCCTTGCAATGCTTGAGTAGCCAGACGGTCGGCTTCGGCATTCGCTTTTCGGGGAACCAGTTCGTACTCGGGAAGAATTCCGAGTTTCTGCATCTTTTGTTCGATCCGATCGGCCCAGCGCGCCAGATCCCTCTCTATGACCGGCCAGTCACCTTTCATCCCATTCACGACTACTTTGGAATCGCCTATAAAACGGATGGGCAGATCGTGGACATCCTTCAGTTCCAGTTCCTGCAAGCCTAAGTGAAGAGCCGCGTATTCTGCTTCATTGTTGGAACCCAGTTCAGAAGCAGCAACACTGCGCCGGAGCCGATAAGATTTACCGCTCTGCTCATAATAAATTGCACAGCCGAGTCCTGCTTTCCCTGTTTCACGATCAAATCCCCCGTCAAAATAAACGGTGATGTTATGCGGTTCTGTTTCCAGGCTTTTTAAATAGCCTTTCAGCTCCTTTATCGTCCAACTGCTGTCGAATGCATCCACGAGAACCATTTTACTTGTTCGTCCAGTGCGCTCCAGATCCTCGGCGATCAAAACAGCCTGAGCTGCAGGAAGCTCTTCAGAATAAAACAGGACATTGGTGCCTTTTGGTGTTTGATATGTCCATTCAATACGGATTCTCATCACATTGCCTCCCCTGCTCTTTTGCCTATAGTTGTCTTATTGCCTATCCGGCCATTTATAAACAAACATCTCAGCCAAGAAGGGTCGCAAACCAGAAATACAGCGGAATCCCGACAATCAGGTTAAAAGGCAAAGTTAGGCCAAGTGCCGACCCGAGTGTCAATCCTGAATTCGCTTCCGGTATGGCATGTTCGATGGCGGCAGGTGCAGCGATGTAAGAAGCGCTGCCCGCCAGAACTGCCAGCATGGTGGCGCCACCAATTGACAAGCCGATCAAATTCCCGGTCAGCACTCCAAGGCCGCCTCCGATAACCGGCAGGATAAAAGCGAACAAGAACGATCGGAGCCGGATATTTTTCATCCGGATGATGCTTAAGGTCGCAACCATTCCCATATGAAGCAGGAAAACGCAGAGGATTCCATAAAACAGGTCCCCGAAAAGAGGCTGGATTTTCAATAGGCCATCACGATGCGCCACTAGGCCGATGAAAATTCCGCCTAATAACAGGAAGATGCTTTTGCCGAAAAATGCTTCTTTAATGACGTTTTTAATACTCGCATTTGGATTAGCGACGGCATTGCCTTGTTTTCTGGAATGCAGTTTGTAAAGAACGATGGCCAAAATGATGGCAGGGCCTTCCATGATGACAAGGACTGCAGACATGTAGGATTCATACGGAACCCCAAATTTATCCAAAAACGCAAGTCCCGCAATGAATGTAACGGCGCTGACTGAACCGTAATGGGCAGCGACCGCCAGAGAGTCTGTATATGTATAAGCATAGAGTTTATGGAGAACAAAAAGAGATATGAATAACATGAGGATGCTTAAAACTACCGCTGCAACAATTGTCGGAATCATTTCCAAAAATGAGACACTTCTTAATTCCACCCCGCCTTTGATACCGATTGTAAACAAAATGATCATTGTATAGCCGTTGTAAAGCGCGGCAGGAACTTTTAAATCCGAATTGACCAGTACAGCGAGTATGCCCAACAAGAAAAACAAGATCATCGGGGACAATAAATTAATATAAGCGATATCCAATATTTGCTGCAAATTCATCTCTCCTTCAACTATAAAATAGCTCAACCTTATTCATTATAATCGAAACTTGAAGGATGGAAACAGCTATTTTTCAATTTTCTGAAGGTGTGATTGAATCCTTTTTAACTAACAATATTCTTTTACTTGAAAGTTCTTTTGCACATCTCTGCATTGATTCCTTTGCTTTTCATTTCCTCTACGATTTGCTGAATCGATTTTCTGCCTGTCTTGCTATCCTCCGTTACATCAGTCGAGAACAGCAGAACTTTATTTCCGGTTTTATTCATTATGAATCAACCTCCGCGGAATTTAATCTATTTATCTGAGATTCTACACCTCAAATATGAACAAACTATTAATAACCCGTGATTGTTCGGTGACATATTTGAAGTTCAAGTGTTTCTGCAAAAAAAATCCTTCCAAGCCACTATTGGCCAGGAAGGATTTTAAGTTTATGCTTCTTCAAGAACTGTTTCAGCGATATTAACTGCATGGTCGCCGATTCGTTCGAAATTGCTGATGATATCGATGTATACGATGCCTGCAGACCCCGTACATTCGCGGTTATTGACGCGCATGATGTGTTTCTTGCGCAGCACACGTTCCATTTTATCAATGTTCTCTTCTTTCTTAATCGCTTCCAACGCTTCTTTTTTATCGTTCGTTTCCATCGCTTTGATCGCTTGCTTCAACGTTGCGACTGTCAGATCGAACATTTCATTGATATCTTCGGTAGCGGCATCTGAGAACTTGATTTTCTTCTCTTTCTGGTAATCGACCAATTCCATCACGTTTTCCATATGGTCGCCGACACGTTCCAAATCACGCACAGTGTTCATCAGAACTAAGTGCTCTTTGGAGTCCTGGCCGGAAAGAGAATGTGTGGAAATTTTCGTTAAATACTCCGTGATTTTTTGGTCGAGACTGTTAATGCCCTCTTCATATTGCGGAACCATTTCACCGTGTTTTTTATCCATCGTTTTGAAGTATTTGATCACTTCTTCGACACCATTGACTGCGAGATCAGCCATGCGCAATACTTCTTTCTTTCCCTGGCTGATTGCGACGGTCACTGATTGGTCGATAAAGTTATCGCCCAAGTGAACCGGCTTGTAAGCAATGGCTGTATCCTCTCCGGGAATGGCTTTAACCACAATCCAAGCAAGGACTGCAATAAACGGCAACTGAATCAGCGCATTAGAAATATTGAAAATACCATGCGCGAAAGCTATCGTCATTTCCGGATTCAGATTCAGCGCGTCCTGTATATTTTGCACCAGGAAAGTAAATGGGCGCAACAGGAGCAAGACCAATACAGTTCCCACTACGTTGAAAATAACGTGGGTTAATGCCGCGCGTCTGGCTGCTACAGATGCGCCAATAGCAGCTAAAATCGCTGTGATCGTCGTTCCGATATTATCCCCGAACAGCACCGGCAGGGCCGCATCGAGATCCATAGCACCTTGCGCGAACAGAGTTTGCAACAATCCGATAGCAGCTGAGGAACTCTGTACAGCTACCGTGAAGACGGTACCGATCAGCACGCCCAGCAATGGATTATCACTCATGGATACGGTCAGATCACGGAAAGCCTGCAAGTCTCGCAGCGGATATAACCCGTCTCCCATGAAATTCAGACCGAGGAACAAAGAACCGAAGCCGAAAACAACTCGGCCATAGTTTTTTATGCGGTCGTTGTGGAAAAAGAAAATCAGAAATGCACCCACAGCTATAATCGGCAAAGCGTATTCCGAAATCTTGATGCCGATGATGAATGCTGTAGCAGTCGTACCGATGTTCGCACCGATGATGACACCGATTGCTTGCCTCAAGGTCATAAATCCGGCATTGACCAGTCCGATCGTCAAAACGGTCGTACCAGTACTGGTTTGCAGCAATACCGTAACAACGATACCGGCAATTACACCTTTAACCGGGTTGGTTGTAAATCGATCAAGCATCCCACGCAGACCGTCCCCTGCAATTTTTTGAAGGTTATCTCCGAGAAATTTGATACCGAATAAAAAGATTCCTAACCCGCCGACAAACATGAAAATTAAAGATTGTACATCCATTCCATAATTCCTCCAATAAGCTGATTATCTATTCAACAACAGAATTCTTCTATGAATTTGCATCATCAGTCACAACTGATCCGCAAACCCCTTTTCTCCAGCTCGGCGATTTTTTCACCTTGGTCTGGAATGAACATTAAAAGTTGAACTGCCATTTCAAACAATTCACTGTCTGCATCCAATGTATAGAACACCCATTGACCTCTTCGATTTTCTTTAAGCAACCCAAGATCTTTCAACTTTCGCAAGTGCTGGCTGATAGCCGATTGGCTCACTTTGAAAATCCCGACAAACTCACACACACAACATTCGTTACTCTCCAGAAGCTTCAACATCAATAACCTTGTTCTGTCACCCATCAATTTCATCAAGGCACTAGCTTTTTCAACCTCGACTTCCTCTACTTTCATCGTCAATATATGTTCACCTCAATCCAATCAGATCATGCAGGCAAAGCCCTCGATTTACTTGAGAGTTTCTTTCTAAATTTACAGCAATAACACCATATCATCATACACTTATATGGTCAATCAGAAAAATAGAAAAGCAAGTTATTTTAACATAGCAAAAAACAAATTGGACGAAAAAATGTCATAACCTTATAAAATGCAGATAGTTCAGATTATTTCTATACTTTTGTTCCTAATACAAAAAAGGATTACGCCAATTTCATGGCATAATCCTTTCCTATTATAATAATTATTTATCTGTATTTCCGTTCTGTCCGTTAGCCTTGCCTTTTTGCAGGACCTTCAAGCCTTGTGCCATATCAGAAGCGAGTACGTAGTTGCGGTCTACAAAGACACCCCAAACATCTGCCTGATCCGGCTTGTATTGTCCAATTTGTTCTGGATTTGCCGGATCTGTAATGTCGACCATATAAACCCCGCCGGCATAGTGGCTTAGATAAAGCGTATTGCCTTGTACTTTCGGATCGTGCACTGTATTCGCAAATGTCGGACCATCTTCCACTTTTTCAGTCAAGTCCGTTTTGAATTCACTCAACAGCTTCGGATTGGATTTGTCTTTAATATCAAAAATACGTGTGTAGCCATAGGATTGCTCGTAACCAGCTCTTACAGGTGTTGAAACCTCACGCGTTTCGATCAACACATTGCCGCCCTTGGCAAGAGCAGCTGAATGTGCAGCTCCTTGTTGTGTAGACGAATAATCTGTGCGTCCCAAGTAAACCGGGTTTTCAGGATCTTTAATATCAAAGATCACTGTTCCGAGATCCCACATGGAAACGTACGCATACTGCGCGTTGTTATCCGTGATTACGCTGTGATTGAACACAGCTCTGGATTTGCCATCCGGCGCATTCCAATTATAACCGTTGAAGGACTGAGGCACTTCCGGTAAGCTGCGCGGGTCGAATTGCCAAATCGTTTCAGGTTTTGCCGGATTGGAAACATCGACAATCTGGAAGTCATTTTGTTCACCTTTGCTGTAAAAATCAGCGTATGGGTTGGACGTGAACACTAAGGCGCGATTCCCTTGTGTAGTCAAGTATAATTCATGAGTTCCACGAGTATCCGCATAAGTTTCCCAGTAGCCCAATTTTTCAGGCGCATATGGATCGGTTACATCATATAAAAGGAATCCGCCGGAAGTGTTCGCCAATCGATTTGTCTGTTGCACACTGACTACCGCCAAATCGCCTTTGAATTCCGGTGTGTTTACACTTTTGACAATCACTTTTTCATGCCATGTGCCTGGCACATCGTCATGCGCGAAAACAGCCACTTCTTTCGGATTTGACGGATCCTTCAAATCAAATACCCGAACGCCTCCGTTCGCACCATTCGCTGTATGCGTTCCCAAATAAGCGAAGCCTTTATGGGCATAGACATCGGCCGTATTGTTTTGGACACCGCCGAGTTCTTTGATTTGAACCGCAGCCGTTTCACTTAAGTTCGAAACATTTTTCGAACCGCTCATGCTTGCCTCGCTTAAATTTGAAATCTCATCGTTAGAAAAAACCACGCGCTCCCCTTTGGACAAATCACTGCCATCCAATGCATCATGTGCAAGAATGGATGGAGCCACAGACAAAGCTAGGACCGCGGCTAATGTTGCTTTTAGAAATGGCTTATGAATTTTCAATAGAACCCCTCCATCAACTTGTATTTCGACTCTCTAATGAATTATAGGAACTCTTGAAATCGATTACAATACTTTAAGAGGAAAATTTTTTCAATATTTTAAAAATAAGTAATTATTCTTATACGCATTCAGGTCTATAGACCAGCCAAATTTATTGCATCCAAATTTTTTAATTTTTTAAGGATTTTTCCGTGTATATTTTACCACCTTTTTGTTGAGGGCAATCAATAGATTCCCAACTGTTTTTTTATGTAAGAGGATTTTGATGAACAATGAAAAAGGAGAGTCCCTTATATCAGGACTCTCCTTTTTCACATTAATTATCGCATCGCCGGGTAACGCAGGCGGACCAAGCGGTATAAATTTTGAACGATGGCTTTGCCCAACGCGTAGGTCGGGATGACGAGAATCATGCCGACGAGACCGGCCAAGTTGCCCCCGATGTAAAGTAAGAAAATGATGGTAACGGGATGAACCGATAATTTTTTGCCCATAACGTTCGGTGAGATTAAATTGCTTTCGATCTGTTGAATAATGACAATTGCAATGATGACCCATAATGCTGTGATCGGTTCTTGGAAGAATGCCACAACGACTGCCGGGGCAGCTCCGATGACAGGACCTAAAAATGGAATCACATTTGTGAATGTCGCCACAAGCGCCAAGATGATCGCATAGTCTATACCGAGGATCAAATAGGCGATAAAGCTCAACACCCCGACAAACAGGCTGACAATCGCCTGCCCTTGAATATAGGCACTGAGGTTTTCGTCCATGTCATGCAGGATTTTAGCCCCTTCTTCCCGAGAATCATGCGGCAAGAGACTCAGGAAGCTAGCCGGCAATTTATCGCCATCTTTCAATAAAAAGAAGAGAACAAAAGGCACGACAATCAGTGAGGTCAACGCACTGATCAGCACACCGGTAAAACTGAGGATATTCGAGCCGAGACCAGTCAATGCATCCTGGAAATTTCCAGCAATTGCATCTGGATTCAAATCAGGCAAATAATCCTGTTCTTGAATATAGCTCCACCACTGACTGGACAAAGCGATGTTCGCCCAGTTCTGCACTCCGCGGACAATCGCTGGAAAGTTCTCTACCAAGGACTGGATCTGACGGAAAATCATTGGCCCGACCCACATGGAAAACCCGACGATTAAGCCGATGAAAGCTAAAAATATCAAAAGAATCGAAATGACACGCGGCATTTTTTTCGATAATAGGTTGACCAATGGCCTGAAGATATAGAACAAGATTCCCCCAATGATGATGATCGGAGCAAGGGTTGAAAAAGCAACACCGATCGGATAGAACACAAAGGGCACACGAACAGCGAGATTAATAATTGCAAATACCAATAACGTACCCAATAGGAATCGAAACCATTTTGTTTTAGGCATTTCTTGTTCTCCTTTCATCTTTTGGAAATGGGTTGAGCAATGGAGTGGAACAGAGACTGGCAAAATCAAGCTCCGATTCAACATTCGAAGCTACCAGCATTGATTCCCATTATACAACAAAGTAGATGGAATATTGTAAGTTCGTTGGAACATTTCATTTTCGATTGTATCCTTTGTTTGGAAGACCACTCTTATACTACAATGAAGAAAACCAAATGGAATTCTCAGACAAAGAAAGGTTGCTGTAAGGATGAAACCAGTCAATAATATTACGGAACTGATCGGCCACACCCCGGTTGTAAAATTAAATAGAATTGTACCTGTTGGTGCAGCGGATGTCTATGTGAAACTGGAGATGTTCAACCCCACTAAAAGCGTCAAAGACCGCGCCGCAAACAACATGATCAAAGTGGCGGAAGAAAACGGGTTGATCGGAGCGGGCACAACAATCATCGAACCGACAAGCGGCAATACGGGAATCGGACTTGCCATGGTTGCCGCGGCAAAAGGTTACCGAGCTATTCTCGTACTTCCAGATAACGCCACACAGGAACGCATCAATTTGCTGAAAGCGTTCGGAGCTGAAGTTGTACTGACGCCGAATGATGAAAAAATGCCAGGTGCGATCCAAAAAGCGCTTGCGTTGAAAGAAGAGATTCCAAACAGCTTTATCCCTCAGCAGTTTGAAAACAAAGCCAATCCGGATATTCACCGGACAACGACTGCCCTTGAGATTCTTGATCAAATGAAAGATGGACTCCATGCATTCATTGCATCTGCAGGAACTGGTGGCACCATCACAGGAACCGGCGAGACCTTGAAGGAGCATATTCCAGATTTATATATAGCCGTTGTAGAGCCAAAAGGCTCCCCTGTCTTGTCCGGTGGAAAGCCCGGCAAGCATAAACTTGTGGGTACCAGTCCAGGTTTCATACCCGATATTTTGAACACCAAGGTCTATGATGAAATTATGGCCATCGCAGATGAGGACGCCATCAACATATTCAAGAGGGTTGCAAGAGAAGAAGGCCTATTTGTTGGACCTTCGGCAGGTGCGACCATTTACGCTGCGATTGAGATTGCCAAGCGGCTTGGTCCCGGAAAAAAAGTGCTTTGCATCGCCCCGGATACCGGAGAACGCTATTTGAGCATGAATTTATTTGATTGAGTTTTACCTTCCACTGGATAATGCCAAGCTCTTTGCTTGGCATTTTTTTATGCAGGTCTGATAGAATAATTGAATCACGTCTCAAAGGAGTGCAACAGCATGCAAAAACTTACAGGCAAAACCGCTTTAATTACAGGTGCCGGAAGAGGCATCGGGCGAGCTGCAGCCATCGCATTCGCAGCAGAAGGCATCCATGTTGGACTTATTGGCAGAACCGCCGGCAATTTGGAATCCGTTGCGAAAGAACTTGAGAGTTACGGTGTCCAAGTGGCGTTCGCTGCTGCCGATGTCTCAGATAACGAATCAGTCATTGCGGCTGTAGAGCATATTAAATCCACAATTGGTGAAATCGATATTTTGATCAATAACGCTGGAATTGCGAAATTCGGCAATTTTCTTGACCTTTCTCCAGAAGAGTTCAAAGAAGTCATCGATGTAAACTTGATGGGGGCATATTATGTGACCCGAGCCGTGCTTCCCGGGATGATCCAGCGGCAGGCTGGCGATATCATCAACATCTCTTCCACTGCCGGACAAAAAGGTGCGCCAATTACAAGCGCCTACAGCGCATCCAAATTCGGACTGCTTGGACTCACTGAATCCTTGATGATGGAAGTGAGAAAGCACAACATCCGTGTCAGCGCGTTGACGCCGAGTACCGTGGCGACAGATTTAGCGATTGATAATAAACTGACAGACGGCGATCCTGAAAAAGTCATGCAGCCAGAAGATTTGGCGGAAATGATGGTTGCCCAACTCAAGCTCCATCCGCGCGTCCTGGTGAAATCTGCGGGCCTATGGTCAACAAACCCTTAAATGAAACAGTGTGCCATTTAAAATAGTTCAAAAAACCGCGCCAGCGAAATTCTGCTGGCGCGGTTTTCTTTACTTCACTTTGTATTTAAGTTCTTTTCCTTCTATAAATCTCTGGATATTGGACACGGAGAGGTCTCCTATACGGGAAATGGACTCGTACGTTGCCCCTCCAATATGAGGTGTCGCGATCACCCTGTCCATTTTAGCAAGTTCACTTTTCGTCGGCTCGCTTTCAAAAACATCCAAAGCCGCTCCGCTAATCCTTCCGGATTCAAGGGCTTCTTGCAAATCCTTTTCACAAACGAGGCTTCCTCTAGAAATATTGATAAGGAAGGCGGTCGGTTTCATTATGGCCAATGTCTCCTTGTTCACTAAGTGACGATTGTTGTCATTGAGCGAAGTCGCGATGATGATAAAATCGGATTCTTGGAACAGACGATCTTTATCCACAAACTCCGCATTCAGTTTCACAGCAGCCTGTTTCTCTTTATAATTGGTGTAAACTATCGTCTTCATATCGAATCCAGTGGCGCGTTTCGCCAATGCCTGTCCGATGGAACCGAAACCGACAATTCCCAGCGTTTTGCCGTGAATTTCATTGCCCATCGACAATTGCCAATGGCCCCTTTTCATTTCTTCGTTCTTTCGAGGAATTTGCCGTGCAGCAGAAAGCATCAGCCCGAATGCATGGTCAGCCGCCGATTGCGCATTCAACCCCGGTGCGTTAGTGACCGAAATGCCTTTTGCATGGGCATAGGCGGCATCTATATTATCGTATCCCGCTCCGTATTTGAGGATGTATTTTAAATTTGGCGCAGCATCGATCACTTCTTGATCAATTTTCACAACCGCTACCAGAATGATATCGACATCTTCCACAGCCTGCTTTAACTCTTCTTTTGAGATGCCGTTGTCGGTATAAAGGATCTTCACTTCCCCAAAGTTCTTCAATTCTTCCAGCAGATCGGGATTTGCTTCGTAAAACGGATCCCTAAGCATTAGCAATATTTTCATTTCGACCCTCCAGCTAGTTTAAGATAATACATATTTTATCATGCCATTCGAGTCAATAGCCAAAATCGTTAAATCATGTAAAATAGGATAAATACATTTCAGTTATGAGTTAACAGGAGGATGAGCCGGATGATGTCCAAGCACCAACTAGAAACACGCATCAAAGTTGCAAATAAAACATTGCCCGCAGATCTGGTAGTAAAAAATGCCAACATCATCAATGTCTTCACAAAAGAATTCATGTCCGGAGATATTGCCATTACCGACGGGAAAGTTGTTGGAATCGGGGAATACAAAGGGATTGAAGAAATAGATGCTGAAGGGCGGTTTGCCTGTCCCGGTTTGATCGATGCTCATGTACACATCGAATCATCCATGGTCACTCCTCAGCAATTTGCCCGAATCGTTGTACCACACGGCGTTACGACCGTCATTACTGACCCTCATGAAATCGCCAACGTATGCGGTACAGATGGCCTCGACTTCATGCTGAAAGACAGCGCAGAGACTTCTCTCGATATTTTGGTCATGCTGCCTTCCTGTGTTCCGGCCACGGAACATGAAAATTCCGGAGCCCTACTGACTGCAGCAGACTTGCAGCCATTCCTGCCACACCCAAGAGTCATCGGGCTGGCAGAAGTAATGGACTTCCCTGCAGTTCTTAGAGCTGATTCTGACATGCTTGATAAACTGAAGTTGACCCGGCAGATCGACGGACACGGAGCCGGACTGAAGGAAAATGATATCAATGTGTATCGGGCGAGCGGCATATTGACGGATCACGAATGCGTCACGCCGGAAGAAGTGTTAGTACGATTGCGACGTGGCATGTACGTCATGCTCCGCGAAGGGTCTGCTGCCAAAAATCTGCAGACATTGCTCGCCGCAGTAACTGAACAAAACGCCCATCGCTGCCTGTTCTGTACTGATGATAAGCATCTGGACGACTTGATCGAAGAAGGCAGCATTGACTACAACATCCGGGTGGCCATCAAGTACGGATTGGACCCGATCACTGCAATTTCGATGGCAACGTTGAACGCTGCACAATGTTATGGCCTGCACAGTAAAGGCGCGATTGCTCCGGGTTATGATGCCGACTTCCTGCTGCTTGACAGCCTGGAGGAGTTTTCCGTGTCCCACGTCTATAAAGGCGGCGTTCTTGCGGCTGAAAATGGACAGTATCACAGGCTACAGGAAAAACTTTCGGACAGTGACTATGTGCGAGGAACGATTCGTCTTGCCCCTTTCCAAAAAGAAAATCTCCAAATTCCAATGAACGGTAAAATCCACGCTAATATTATGGAGATAATTCCTAACAGTTTAATAACGGAGCACAGGATTCAAGATGTCACACAAACCAATGGGATGTTCATTGCCGATATGTCGAAAGATCTATTGAAAGCTGCCGTGTTTGAACGCCATCACGCAACCGGCAATATTGGTCTTGGAATCGTCAAGGGCTTGGGGTTGAAAGCCGGGGCACTTGCGACCACTGTCGCGCACGACTCCCACAATATCATTGCCGTTGGCACAAATGACGACGATATTCTAACAGCTGTTGAAGCGGTGAAGCGGATGGGGGGTGGTTCGGTAGTTGCTTTAGAGGGTGAAGTACTTGCCGGGTTGCCGTTGCCGATAGCCGGTCTCATGTCCGATCTTCCTTATGAAGAAGTATACGAGCAGGTGAAACAGGTTGATGCCGCGCTTCAAAAAATCGGCGCTCCTACTGCGTTCAATATTTTCCTGACACTCTCTTTTTTGTCATTGCCTGTCATTCCACATTTAAAGCTGACGGATCTCGGCTTATTTGATGTTTCCCTATTCCAGCATATCGATATTCCAGTTGAACCAAAGGTTTCAAGATAACTACAAAAAGTGTGCAGAAAGTCATCCTTCATGACATTTCCGCACACTTTTTCATGTTCATCCAACTGCGTTTATCTGAGCGTCAGTTTTTATCGTGTTTAAACTTGATTTCTTCTCCACTTTCATACTTGATTTCAAGATCAATTTCTTCAACATCCGCTTCAAGAATTCCAATGGAGGCAAACACTTCTTCTTTCATTTCTTGAATTGAGCGGTCCATAGTGATGGAAATATCACTCAGCAAGGCTTCAATTTCCTCA
>DATHVY010000306.1:0-11900 GCA_035461045.1 Planococcus sp. (in: firmicutes) | reverse complement strand
ACTTTGCTTCCGAGGTACTCAGCATCCTCTGAAAGTCTTGAATAAAGATTTTGCATCCGCTCCGATTGTTCCTGGAACAACGTTACCAGCTCATCTTTGTTGCTGGCATAATATTGCACGTTGCTTCCGACTTTCTTGGATTTCTGCATAACATCGTTACGTGTATTGCGGTCAAATAAGGATACGACGATCCCTACTGCTGCTCCTACTAGTAAACCTGTAAATAATTTGTTTTGACTCATCCTGAATTCCTCCCAAATAATATAATTCTAATGTCTCCTTAGATTTTTTCCCTAAATAGATCAACTTTAAACTTCATCAAAATTTTAATTTTCAAAAAAACCTTGACTCTGGGGCTTAACTTTCGGAATATTAACTCTAAAGGTGGTGAAAATTCTTTAATAGGAAACAATTTTACATACCAAGGGGGAATAGAAATGGAAAGCGTTGAAGATTTTTTAGGCATTATAGGCGGTTATGTATGGGGACCACCCCTTTTGGTCCTGATTGTAGGGACAGGGATTTATTTGACTGTACGGCTCGGCGTTCTTCAAATTCGTCTATTACCTTACGCCCTGAAGTTAACATTTACAAAAAATAAAAACAAAGATGATAAAGGGGATATCAGTCATTTCCAAGCCTTATCAACAGCCATGGCTGCCACTGTCGGTACCGGTAACATCGTTGGTGTCGCTACAGCCGTCGTGCTCGGTGGACCAGGAGCCATTTTCTGGATGTGGATATCCGCATTTTTCGGAATGGCTACCAAATATGGAGAAGCGGTGCTTGCTGTTAAATACCGGATTACCGACTCCAATGGCCGAATGGCCGGTGGTCCGATGTACTATCTCGAACATGGTTTGAAACAGAAATGGCTGGCTGTGCTGTTTGCAATATTCGGTTCGATTGCAGCATTCGGTATCGGAAACGGTACTCAATCCAACTCAGTAGCTTCCATTGTCGATGACACTTTTAATGTGGCTCCATGGATTACAGGAATTATTTTAACTATTTTCGCTGCTTTGGTTATTCTTGGCGGCATTACGACTATCGGTAAAGTTACTGCATTCTTTGTCCCTATTATGGTTCTTTTCTATGTGGCTGCCGGATTGGTCGTCATGGTTCTGAACTTCGAATTAATACCAACTGCAGTTGGCGTGATTATGAATGCCGCCTTTACAGGTGAAGCAGCTGCTGGTGGAGCAATTGGTGCCGCAATCCGTTACGGTGTGTCCAGAGGGGTCTTCTCCAACGAAGCTGGACTTGGTTCAGCTCCGATTGCCGCCGCTGCTGCAAAAACCGATATGCCTGGGCGCCAGGCTCTTGTGTCAATGACTCAGGTTTTCTTTGATACATTGATTGTCTGTTCGATTACGGGAATCACAATTGTCATGTCAGGCCTATATTTAGATGGCGATTTACAGGGTGCGCCTTTGACAAGTGCAGCATTCGGCCAGTTCCTTGGTGGCGCCGGACCTTACATTGTCGCCATCGGTTTAATCTTCTTCGCTTCTTCCACAATCATCGGCTGGTCTTATTACGGAGAGAAATGTTTCCAGTATCTCTTTAAGAGCCCGAGCCTGCTGATTGTCTATCGCGTCGTCTTTGTGTCAGTAGTATTTATCGGGGCCACTGTTTCCCTTGATGTAGTTTGGTCTTTCTCTGATGTGATGAACGGTCTAATGGCGATTCCGAACTTGATTGGATTGCTTGGACTATCCGGAGTCATCGTTTATGAAACGAAAAAAATCATTGCAAAAATCAAGGAAGAAAAAGAAGCCGAGCGTGCTGGCAATTGACATTTTTTTTGAATAGTGAAATGATAAGGCATACCACTCCGAAAGGCAGGAACTTATCATGGATCTATCAACACCTTCAAACGAGAATGTCACTTTCATGATCGAAGAAATAAAAACGAAACTGCGCATGGTCAACGTCGACGCGATGAAGCCAGAGCATTTCAACAATTCACAGTATGAAGACTTACGGGAATTGTATGACATGGTGAAAAACCGTGACACATTCAGCCCCAACGAAATGCAGGCCATCGCGACAGAGCTTGGATCTTTGCGCAAATAAATGGAACCCCTTTGGAGAAGTTCAATTCTCCAAAGGGGTTCTTTTTTTTGCCTTTTAAATATGGGGATTCTTCTGATACTGCACGATATACCAGCCGCCTTCTTTAATAACCGTTTTAATGCTGAGCAATTCCAATCCTGCGGCATCGCCCCATTCCTGCAATTCCTGTCTGGTCGGCAAACGGTATAAATTATCGAAAGAAGTAAAGAAACTGTTGAATACGTTGGCAAACGGTGGATCTTCACTGCTGCCCGCGATTGGCGTCACTACGGATAGCATCCCGTCTTCATTCAACCAGCTGCTGAGCTCCTGGAATAGAGCCTCCCGCATTTCCAGATCGATATAATGGATGACATTATTCATCATGACCATATCAAACTTTTGCTGAGGCTGATACTGCCACAAATCTGCTTGTTCAATTTTAATATTGCTGTAGGAAGCGGTCATTTCCTTTGCAGTTTCAGTCACGCTCGGGCTGATCTCAATTCCAGTAAACTCGGTTTTCGGAAAACGGTCAGCCAGTTTTTTAATGTATCCCGCTTCCCCGCACCCGATATCAAGAACTGATCGCATCGTTCTTTCCTTGATCCTGCGGGACATTTTCGACATGGCGAGCACTTCCAATAGGCGGCTTGTTTCCGCCACAGTCCCCGCATGCTTCTCTTCATCATAATGCTGCCGCTTGCTTTCGCGCATCATTTCCGGATAGCTGAGAAGGGTTGGGATGTGCAGCTCCATTAACTCCTTCAATAGGACACCCGAGGAATTCTGACCCTTAGGTTTAGGCAATTTCCACGTATTCCAGGTTTTATAACGCCCTCTTCCGGCTTCCTTCAGATGACCGATCGATACTCCTACGTTCACCCACTGCTCAAGTAATTCCGCATCGAGCCCGAGAGCATCTGCAACATCGAATTTAGTGACCGGCCGTTCAAATGCTTTAAACAAGTCCAGCTCGTATCCCACATAGGCATGCCAGCTATATAAAAATGGCTCGTTTCTTTTCATGTACATCCTTGCTTTGAACATCTTCATTACATCTATCATAGGAGTCCCTCCACTTTCCATGGGTAATCATCTTCTCTGGTGTAATATCTTAATTCTTTAGCGTCCACAGGTAAGTCCTTAGGCCGAACCGGCATGATGCCCCCTTGGATAAAACGGTCCCGAAAACTTTCTTTCCACATTCCCAGACCTGAAATATTAAGCATCTGCTTAAAATGAAGTATGGAATCCTCTTCCATCCGCTCAAACGTCTTGGTCCTTAAGCGGCTTACAGGTTTAAATGGAAACGAATATGCCAAAGCAGCCAAATGACTCAACTGGATAACATGATCCGCCCGTTTGAAACGGACTTTTTCATACCATTTCAAATTTCCTGTCCCCGTTTTTCCTGTTTCAATCATGTCCGCAACCAATTCCCCTAAGATATCCGCATCTTGGATGGCCATATTCATACCTTCCCCTGCCATTGGGTGGACAGCGTGCGCCGCATCTCCAATGATCGCTTTGTTGCCTTTTATATAAGCCGGCGCATGAAACATGACCGGAATCATCAGCTGAATGGTTTTCCAGTCTTCCAGCTTCTGCACATAGCCGTCTATCGATGGTGCCAGGTCCGTATATAGCTTGTGGAAATGACTGATCGGTTTTTCTTTGATTTTTTTGTATTCACCCTGCGGAATCAAGTATACACTTCGCACTTGATTATCAGGTAAAGGAAATAGGCCTAAAAAGCGGTTATATGTAGAAATAATCTTGCCATCAGTGAAGTTGTCCGGTCTTGGAAAAGTCACTGTCAAAAAATGGTGGTTGTAAGTAGTTTGTTTAATGTCCACGCCCATACTATTTCGGGTCACTGAAGTTCTGCCTTCTGCACCAAAAAAGTAATCCGCCTCGACTTCAAATTGATCTTTCCCTTGTTGCAAAATTGCCATGTCATCAGTAAAGCCTTTACAGGAAGTTCCTTTAAAGTAACGGAAATTTGAATATACCGAAGCGGCAGCCAGAAGAATCGATTTCAATTCTTCATGATGCACCATATAAGCAGCGTTGTATTTTCCGGGCAGAACATTATAATCCATAAAAGACTGATCCCGAACTTTCAATGAACTCGAAAGTTCGAGCATATCCAAAACTTTGATTTCATTGGACCGATCACAAATATTATCGTATATATCGAGTCCGTCAAAGATTTGCATACTTTTCGGTTGAAGCAATTCTCCTTTGTACGTTGGTGCTTTTTTTACCAGACGCTCTGCGACCACAACATCGACGCCCCGTCTGGCAAGCTTCAAGGCCAGAGTCAGCCCGCCGACACCGCCTCCACTGATAAATACATCCGTTTTCATGCGACTCAGCTCCTTCTTCTTCTAATACCTCAAAATCAGCAGATAGAAACCTAATTCCTAGGCTTGTCAATTTAATATAACGGGGTATACCCAAACAGCTATCGAAAGAACTAGTTTCCAATGAACATCGTTATACACCTATCTATTTCCATTAAAAAAAGAGCTCAACAGTGAGCTCTTTTTATGTTATTAAATTGCATTATAGGCCGCAGCCAATTGCGCACCGATTTTTGCATTGTGTTTCACCAGTTCAATATTCGCTTCCAAACTCCTGCCTTCGGTCAGTTCCTTTACCTTCCCAAGAAGAAACGGAGTAACTTCTTTTCCTGAAATACCTTTTTCTAGCGCTTCTGCCATCGCAATTTCAATGATGTTTCCAATAAATGATTCTTCAAGCGCATGTTCTTCTGGAATTGGATTGGCGATAACAGCTCCCCCGCTCAATCCAAGATTCCATTGCGCATTCAGGACGCGCGCTAAGGTGTCCACATCATCTGCGCGGAAAGTCAGTTCAAACTCACTGGAGCGCGTATAGAATGCCGGCATGTGGAGGGTTTGATAGCCGATGACCGGTACTCCTTTGGTTTCCAAGTATTCCAACGTCAACCCAATATCCAGGATGGATTTTGCACCTGCGCAAACAACTGCGACTCCAGTGTTTGCGAGTTCTTCCAAATCTGCGGAGATATCCATCGTGGTTTCCGCTCCCCTGTGAACCCCGCCGATTCCACCAGTTGCAAATACCCGGATGCCAGCAAGTTCAGCACAGATCATGGTTGCCGCTACCGTCGTGGCGCCGATTTTCTTCGTGGCAATCAATTGCCCAAGATCCCGGCGGGAAACCTTAGCAACTCCCGGACTTTTTCCGAGAAGCTCAAGCTCATCATCCGATAAACCGACTTTGATCATGCCGTCCATAATCGCGATCGTCGCCGGCACCGCTCCGTGGTCCCGGATAATCTGTTCTACCATTCGAGCTGTTTCCACATTTTGCGGATAAGGCATACCGTGTGAAATAATGGTCGATTCCAAAGCAACGATCGGAGCACCTGCTAGTTTTGCTTGTTGCACTTCTTTTGAATATGAAATCATCTTCATGATTGTAATTCCTCCATTTCTTTTAATAACTGGTTCGCTGAGAGTTCAGGACGAACAGCAGCAACGCTCTGCAATGTCTTTGATGCATTAATAATTCCAGATTGGATGGTTGACTCCATGTCCTTGTCCTCCAAATAACTGTGGATAATGGCACTGGAAAATGCGTCACCGGCTCCTGTCACATCTTTAATTTCAGTGACCTCTAAAGCTCTGTGATGGCGAATGGCACGACGATTACCGGCTATGACACCTCTGCTGCCGTCAGTAATTGCAACATTTTCTGCGCCGCGTTTCAGTAAACTTGCCACCGCCTGTTCCCAGTCGGACATTGTAGCAATCTTGCTCGCCAAAAGCATTTCTGCTTCGGCTTTGTTCAATATCAGCCAAGTCACACCGTCCAGCTCTTTTCCCAACCTGGTCATCTTCGGCACAGACACCGGAATGATGGCAAGAGGGATGTTGTGAGTTTGTGAGAAACGGCGGATATAGTCCACCGTTTCTCTCGGACAATTCAAATCCAGGATCAGCATGCTTGCTGATAAAAGGGCATTCTCATGGCGGGAGATCAGTTCCGGTGTCAGTGACTCGTAGACATCCATGTCAGCCATCGCCATCACCATTTCTCCTTGAAGATTCAGTACCGCTGTATACGATCCGGTTGAAACGGAGGAATCTGTCTTGGTCAGTTCGGTATCCATGAATGAGGCAGAACTTTCTCTAATGAAATTCCACTCCGGGTCTTCCCCGGCAATGGACAGCAACTTCACGTTCCTGCCCAAGCGCCCCAAATTCTCCGCAATGTTCCGCGCCACTCCCCCCACGCTGCGGACCACTGATACAGGATTCGATGTACCGAGTTCCATTTCTTGCTGTAACTTCATCTTCCGGTCCACATTAGCTCCACCGATGCAGATGAGCGTTTCGGGCTCCGGCAAAACGTAAGCCCGTCCTCTTATTTTCCCCTGCTTGATCAGGTTGGATATGAGGTTGGCCAGCGTAGGCCTCGACATGCCCAGTGCCTCTGCCATTTCCTGCTGTGACAAATATGGATTCTGTCGAATAAGCTCTAGGATCTCTGCGTCTTTTCTGGTCAATCCTGCGCCCTCCTAATTAAACTTTTGTTTATAATATAAACTTTTATAATCATTAAAGCAATAGTTAATTTGATGAAATGTCCCCTAAGCATTGCGAAGGCTGACTGAAAATTGCTACTATAGAAAAGATGAGAGGAGAGATTGAATTGACATCTTTTAATGAAAAGTTACATCGCTATGCAGAACTCGCTGTGAATGTGGGGGTGAACATTCAACCCGGTCAACAGCTTTATATTGCTGCTTCCCTGGAAGCAGCCCCACTTGTTCGTTTGATCACAAAAAAAGCTTACGAACTCGGAGCCAAGCAGGTTCATGTGGATTGGAACGATGATGAGATCTCTCGTACCCGCTTCGAATTGGCACCGGAGGAATCCTTTACTGAATATCCTGCCTGGAAAGTCCAAGAGCGCGAGCAATTGGCAGAACAAGGTGCCGCATTTATCAGCATCGTCTCCCAAAGTCCGGACCTATTGAAAGGCATCGATTCAAAACGCATTGCTGCCAATCAAAAAGCCACGGGAACTGCTTTGAATAAATATCGGCAATATGTTCAGTCAGATAAAATCAGCTGGACCGTACTGGCAGCTCCTTCCAAGAAATGGGCAGCAAAAGTTTTCCCGGAACAATCCGAAGAGCAGCAAGTCACCGCTTTATGGAACGCGATTTTCAAAGCCGTCAGAGCGGATGTCGATCAACCGATCAAAGCCTGGGCAAAGCATGATGAATTACTTCACACAAAAGTCGACTATTTGAATGACAAAAAATATGCCAAGCTGCATTATTCTTCACCGAATACAGATCTTGAAGTGGCTCTTCCGGAAAACCATCTTTGGTGCGGAGCGGGATCGGTCAATGAAAAAGGCGATGCATTCATGGCCAATATGCCAACTGAAGAAGTTTTCACTGTACCGCATAAAAACGGGGTGAACGGGTATGTATCCAGCACCAAGCCCCTTAGTTACGGCGGCAATATCATCGATGATTTTAAAATTACTTTTGAAAACGGAAAAATCACAGATGTCACTGCTGCTCAAGGAGAAGAAGTGTTGAAGCAGCTGATTGCCACGGACGAAGGATCTCATTTCCTGGGAGAAGTTGCATTGGTGCCTCACCAGTCTCCTATTTCTGATTCCAATATATTGTTCTATAATACGTTGTTCGATGAAAATGCTTCCAACCATTTCGCCATCGGCAGCGCTTACGCATTTTGTATCGAAGGCGGAAAAACGATGACACCGGAGGAGCAGCTCCAACATGGACTGAACCAAAGCATCACTCACGTGGATTTCATGGTCGGATCCGGTGATATGAATATTGACGGAATTCATGGGGATGGCACAAAGGAACCTGTTTTCAGGAACGGAAACTGGGCTTTTTAACTCTCTTAAATTCGTCACTTATTTTTTCGGGTGATTTCAGGTATAATTATTAATGATAATCACAGTTCAGGGAGGAGTTATTATATGCTTTATGGAATAACAGTCGTACTCGGTTTCATGGTCGTCATTGCCATCTTCTTTTTCACAATCTTGTACTACCTTCGAGTAGGTTTGAATACACACGATGCAGAAAAAGTTGATCCAATGCCAAAGAAAAAATATTGAATTTGTTTTAAAACCCGTTTCCTTGTGAAACGGGTTTTTAGTTTCGGAGCTTTTTAGGACAAAAGATGCAATGCATGATGTCTTCTAGTGCCTATAGACCCTTTCTATGTTTCATAATTTCCACTATCATTGTTAAAGAGTTATTTTGCGTGGTAAAATGCAAATTGGACTTGTTAAATATTAGGAGGAGTTTACATATGTTTTCGTCACCAGATGTAGGAATTGACTTAGGAACAGCTAACATATTAGTATATACAAAATCAAAAGGCATTATTTTAAATGAACCTTCCGTAGTTGCACTTGATACAAAATCAGGAAAAGTGATTGCAATCGGCGAAGACGCGAAAGCGATGATTGGTAAAACCCCTGGTTCCATCCGCGTGGTCCGTCCTTTAAAAGATGGCGTCATTGCTGATTTTGATGTGACAACTGAGTTATTGAAGATGGTTATGCAAAAGGCCGCGAAAAAGATGGGAACCTCTTTGCGCAAACCGAATGTGATGATTTGTACGCCTTCTGGAGCTACTTCAGTGGAACGTCGCGCCATTCATGATGCAGTGAAACAAAGTGGAGCGAAAAGTGTTCATTTGATTGAAGAGCCTGTAGCAGCTGCAATCGGTGCAGATCTTCCTGTCAGCGAACCTATTGCCAGTGTCATCGTCGATATCGGCGGCGGCACAACAGAAGTGGGCATCATCTCTTTCGGGGGCGTTGTTTCTTCCAATACAGTTAAAGTCGCGGGCGATCGCATGGATGATGATATCATTCAATACGTCCGGAAACATTATAATGTCCTCATTGGTGAACGCACGGCCGAGAATGTTAAAAAGCAGATTGGCCACGCCTTGGTTCCCCACAAATCCGAGACCATGGAAGTCCGAGGCCGTGACATCATGACCGGCTTGCCGAAAACTGTCACCTTGTCTTCCACAGAAATACAGGAAACCTTAAAAGAGTCTCTTCTGGCTATTCTGGAGTGCATTCGTGCGACTCTTGAAAACTGTCCAGCCGAGCTTTCCGGTGATATCGTCGATCAAGGTGTCGTGATTTCTGGAGGCGGAGCTTTGCTGAAAGGCATGCAACAATGGCTTTCAGAAGAAATTTCGGTTCCTGTACACATTGCCCCGCAACCCCTTGAGTCCGTGGCGATTGGTACTGGCCGTTCGCTTGTAATGATGAGCAAATTGGAAAAAATCCCGAGATGAATTTTGAACCGGAAGCATAGTGCTTCCGGTTTTTTGTATATTATTAGTCGTCAGTTTACCGTTTTTGGATTACACTAGATAAGAAGAGATAAGCATATGAGGAGGGTATTTCATGTCTTTATTGGAAGAGATATTAGCGTATAACGAAGAGTTTGTCCGTGAAAAGAAATACGAAGAATTCATCACCACCAAATTCCCTGATAAGAAAGTTGTCATTTTGACCTGTATGGATACCCGGCTATTTGAACTTCTCCCCAAAGCCATGAATCTGAAAAATGGTGATGTGAAGCAGTTAAAGAGTGCTGGTGCGATCATCAACAGCCCTTTTGGCGGAATCATGCGCAGCTTGTTCGTAGCAGTCTATGAACTAAATGCAGATGAAATTTATATTATCGGCCATCATGACTGCGGCATGTCCGCCATCAATCCGGAAAGCATCCTGAACAAAATGAAAGAACGCGGCATTGAACAGGAAACAATCGACACGGTGAAATATTCCGGCGTCAACCTGGAAAAATGGCTTTATGGTTTTGAGGATGTCGCTGACAGCGTTATGCACAGTGTTCAGATGGTCAAAAACCATCCGCTAATGAGCAAATCGGTTCCGGTTCATGGCTTGATCATCGACCCAACAACGGGCAAACTGGATGTTGTCTATGATGGAAACAAAGACCGCTGAGAATTTCTCAGCGGTCTTTGTTTTCGGGTGGAACAGCACCCTTATAATAAATGAAATCCAAAGGAATGCCTTCTTTGCCGAACTGCCGTAAAAATGAGGTGATTTGTCCTCTGTGGTAGCTCGCATGATTGATGAACGTGAAATGCATTTCTTCCCGGGTATTCTGAAAACTTTTCCCTTTCCTGTTCTGAAAACTCATCGTCTCCTTCCACCGTTCTTCAGTTAATGAAGAAAAAAACAATTCCATTTCTGCGTGCAGGAGCATAAAGGATTCTTTCGCTCCTTCCGGTGTTGAAATCTCGAAATGTTCGAATTCAGGTTTTTCAATTCCATTCATTCTCATGAACCACATCTTTTCAACACCGATGACGTGCTGCAGAGTTTCTTTGATCGATGAAAATGAGTTTTCTCCCTGCTTATCATAAATTCCATCATCCAATGCTTGAATATGATTTAACATTTCCTGACTGGCCCATTGATGATATGAAAACATTACATTTCTGTCCATATGGCACCACCTTATCCATCCGTTTTATTCCCATAACCAGCGAAGCATCTCTTTCCACCATATTTTATAGGCAGCCTTACCCTTTCAAAATTCACTCTCCAGAACCGAGAAATAAAAATGATCTTCCCAGACACCATTAATATACAGGAATTCTCTTAATAAACCTTCGTTTTGAAATTCCGCTTTTTCCAGCACTCTTACGGACCCTAAATTTCTCGGCGACACATATGCTTCAAGTCGATGCAGCCTGAGCTGCTCAAAACAGAATCTGACTACCAGTTGAACTGCCTCAGTGGCGATTCCCTTGCCTGCAGAATGTTCATCAATCGAATAACCGACCAATGCACTCAGGAACGGCAGCCGTTTGATGCTATAGACTGAGATGTGTCCGATCATCTTGTCCGTCTTATATTCAAAGATGCCGAAACTATATTCCCGGTTTTCACGTGCCTGCATATTGGATTCCCTGATCTTTTCACGCTGAACCGCTGCAGTGAAATAACTATCCTGATGTCGCGGTTCATATACCGACCAATATTCCCGGTTACGCAGCAATAATTTCACCATTTCTTCCGCGTCCTCGACTGACAGATGCCGGAGATAACAGGTCCGGCCCTCAAACAACCGTTTCATATTAATCTACAGAAGACGAAAGCTTGATGAACTCTTTTGCGTCGTTTACGCACAGAGCGATTCCTTTTTCCCAGAACGCTTTTTGCGTGATGTCTTCGCCAAGGTGCTTCATCGCTAAGTCTTCAGCTGTCATAATCGCAGTGTCACGCAACAACTCCATGTATTTCCCTTCAAAACCGCTTCCTTCTTCCAGTGCTTTCGCGTAAATGCTCAAGGAGAACAAATATCCGAATGTATACGGGAAGTTATAAAACGGTACATATGTGATATAGAAGTGAAGCTTGGATGCCCAGAAATGTGGATGGGTACTTTTCAGTGCACCACCGAATCCTTCCATCTGTGCTTCTTCCATCAACTTGTTTAATCTTGGTGCCGGCACAACTCCTTTTTTCCGTTCTTCGTAAAAGCGCGTTTCAAACAGGAATCGGGAATGGATGTTCATGAAAAATGCCACACTTCTTTGAACTTTATCTTCCAGTAAAGCGATTTTTTCTTCAGTGGATTCCGCATTCTTAACCGCTGCATCTGCGACAATCATTTCCGCGAAAGTCGAAGCGGTCTCTGCTACATTCATCGCATATGAACGGTTTAAGGAATGGACATCCCGCAAAGCGTATGAATGGAATGCATGCCCCAACTCATGCGCTAA
>DATHVY010000305.1:0-9760 GCA_035461045.1 Planococcus sp. (in: firmicutes) | reverse complement strand
GAAGATTGGGATTCCCCGCATTTTACATACTTTAAACAACTTGACCGTTTGCGCCTCGATTCCTTTGGCGACATCGATAATCATCACGGCACTATCGACTGCCATCAAGGTGCGGTACGTATCTTCACTGAAATCTTGGTGTCCAGGCGTGTCCAGAATATTGACACGGTGCCCATCGTAATCAAATTGCATGACCGAAGATGTTACCGAAATTCCTCGCTGCTTTTCGATTTCCATCCAATCGGAAGTGGCGAATTTACCGCTTTTCTTTCCTTTGACCGTCCCTGCGTCACGAATAGCTCCGCCAAACAGCAGCAATTTTTCAGTCAAGGTCGTCTTACCCGCATCGGGGTGGGATATGATGGCGAAGGTTCTTCTATTTTGTATTTCGTCTTTTAAATGGTCTGACATTTCATAATCTCCTTTAATCTACTTTCTTCATCTTAGAGAAGGGCACCGAAAAAAACAAGGACTTTCAGCTTTCTCAAAAAAAGAAGCCTTAGATGGCCTCTTTTTACTTGAACTTATTTAACGCCTCTTTTATTGCAATGTTTTTATCGCTATGAGGATATTTTGTCGCTCCGATAATTTGATAATCTTCGTGCCCTTTGCCTGCGAGAATGACAATATCTCCTGGTTCAGCCTGACGGATGGCATGTTTGACCGCTTCTTCCCGGTCACCGATGCACGCAAACTCGCTATGCGTCATGCCCGCTTGAAGACCGTTCAATATACTGTCGTATTCCTCATCCCTGGGATCATCCGTTGTCAAGACCACATATTCAGCAGCTGAAGCTTTTTGTGCCATAATCGGCCGCTTTGTAATATCCCGGTTGCCACCGGTTCCGACTAGGAAAATCACTCGCTTCTTTTTAAAGTCAGCGACTGCATCCAATGCCTTTTCAATCGCATCGGGAGTATGCGCATAATCCACAAATATCGTGATCGGTGCGTCCACTTCAACTTTTTGCATCCGCCCTTCCACCGGTCCGGTTGCCGCCAAAGCTTCAAGAATCTCTTCTATCGTAAATCCTTCGGAATATAGGGCCGCAATCGCCGCTAACGCATTTGATACATTGAATTCGCCCAGCAACTTCATTGTTACTTCAAATTTTCCAGCTGGACAGTCCATTGTGAAAGTTGTTGCATCCTGATGCATTTTAATATTGCGCGCCCGGAACTGGGCGTCGTTTTCGATCCCATAAGTAAAAAGCCTGTGCGGTGTCAGACTGGCATACCTTTTGGACCAGACATCGTCGGCATTCAAAATCGCAAATTTGTTTTCGGATAGATCCTGGCCCAGTTGTGAAAACAACAGGCCTTTGGCATGGCCATACTCTTCCATCGTTCCGTGAAAGTCCAAATGATCATGGGTTAAATTAGTGAATATCGCCGTGTTGAATTCCACTCCGGCAAGCCTTCCCAACACTAGCCCGTGGGATGAAACTTCCATAGTCATATGCGAGCAGCCTGCGTCTCTCGCTTTCGCTATCATGCGTTGAGTGGTCAAAGCATCACTGGTTGTATTGGCGGAAGGATACAAGGTGCCGTCCAGATTAAAACCAATCGTCCCATTCAAGGCTGATTTTTTGCCGAGATGCACCAGCATTGCGTGCAGGATTCCAGCTACGCTCGTCTTGCCGTTGGTTCCGGTTACACCGATCATTTGAAGTCCCTTGGAAGGATAGCTATAAAACTCAACAGCCAAGATTCCCAGCGCTCGGAGGGTATCTTCCACAACCACAACCGCTACTCCGGGAATTTGCATCGGCTTTTCGGTTAGAATGATCGTGGCGCCCTGATCGGCTGCTAGCTCCGCATAATCATGCCCGTCCACTGTGTATCCTTTGATGCAGACAAACAGTGAGTTTTCCTTGATATCCCGTGAATCCATTGTAATATATTCAACCCTGTCAGGCATAGTTCCGTAAATTGCTTGATATGGGATGCGTTCGATCAATTGCTTGCTGTTCATAAAAATCCTCCTATTTTAGGAAACCATTGGAGACAGTACATATGCATGGAGCAATGCTGCCGTGGCTTTTAATGAATCTGTATGAGTTCTTTCATACGAGTGGGAAGCTTCTATCCCCGGACCGAAAAGTGCATGTTTGATATCATGGCCTGCTTTGATGGCAGCGGAAGCATCTGAACCGTAATATGGATAAAGATCCACTTTAAAGTCGATTCCGTGATTTTTTGAAAGCTGGATTAAGTGCTGCGTCAGCCCATAATGGTAAGGGCCGCTCGAATCTTTAGCGCAAATCGAAACGGTGTATTCATCCGATTGCTGTCCATCCCCGATTGCTCCCATATCAACAGCGATATACTCTTCAGTCGCCCCTGGAATACTGGAGTTGCCCCCGTAACCGATTTCCTCATTGTTCGATATGTAAAAATGAGTCGTATACGGAAGTTCTTCTTTACCGGAAATCAAATGATCGGCTAATTGGATCAGTAGCGCCGTACTGGCTTTATCATCCAAGTGGCGCGACTTGATAAAACCGGATTCCGTCCGGGTAAACCGAGGAGAAAAAGAAATGAAATCGCCCACTTCGATCCCCAAGGCCCTTACTGCCTCAGCCGTCTGGACTTTCTCATCCAAGCGGACTTCCATGTTCGCTTCCGTTCTTTCCGCAGTTCCTGCGTCTTTGTATACGTGCACGGTAGTCTGGTGCAGCAGAATCGTTCCAGAAAGTGTTTTTCCCTCAGCGGTGTGGATCAAACAGTTTTCGCCTTCGATTGCATTGAACTTAAAACCGCCGACCAGTGACAACTTGAGGCGTCCACTCGGCTTGATCTCTTTGACCATCGCTCCCAACGTATCTACATGGGCTGTCAACAGCCTGTGCCGATCTTTATTTTTTCCATGTATGGTGGCAATGATACTGCCTTTATTGGTCACGATGAACTCTGCGTTCATTCTTGAAAATTCTTGTTTTATGAAATTCATGACTTCCATTGTATACCCTGACGGACTAGGAATTCCGACGAGCTTTTCAAGAGTTTCGATCGTTTCTTTCTCTTTCCATTCAAATGTCATAGGAGTTCCCCCTTGGTCTTTTAATCATATCAAAATCAGACATGTTCTGATAGCCATTTCTATAGTAACATGAAGGTTGAACTTAAAATCAGAGGTGTAAAATGGATCAAACCACTATCAATCAAAAAAGAAATAAGTTGTTTATCAGAATGCTCGGTGCCGGAAGCTTAGTCCATATTATATCAAATGAAGTCCTACATTTTCATGAAGTGGTTTATTCAGCCTATTTCGGCATTGTGGCATGCTTGTTCCTGTATGTGCTAATGCATTATAAGGTCAGTGAAACTTTCTTGCGGATTCTTATCTTATTTTCCATGAATTTATACGTTTTCATCTTAAATTT
Organism: Planococcus sp. (in: firmicutes); assembly: GCA_035461045.1. Lineage (GTDB taxonomy): Bacteria > Bacillota > Bacilli > Bacillales_A > Planococcaceae > Planococcus. The sequence continues at coordinate 6,374 of DATHVY010000305.1, read as the reverse complement.
CGAATCGATTTCTTCCATAATGGTCATCTATTTTGTAATTCCGATTATCGCTTCCATTTTTTATAATGAGATTATACCTCTCGTTTTTTTAGGAATGATCACCATAATCGAAGTCGCCTTGCTCGCATTTGTCTTTGATCAAATGAGCGGTTATGCGCCTTTGCCATATATACACAGTTCGCTTTTTGTATTTCTTTCCTTGATTATTTTGCTCAGCATATTTCACACCATCTATTTCAACAGGCTCTGGAAACAATTGCAGCATAAAAGTAATGACATGGAGCGGGCTTTATTGACAAAGAAAGGTTATCTTCAGCTTTTCTTTGAAAATGCAAAAGACGCCATTGCAGTCTTCGACTCCGATAATCGCATCATCGCCATCAATCCGGCGTTTGAAGAATTATATGGCTGGACCACCGAAGACTGCATAGGCGAGACCATCCAATTGGTTCCCCCTGAATTTATCCATGAAGCCTCACAGAGAAGAAGCAGGATTCTAGAAGGTGAGAGCTTCTCCCTACTCGAAACGGAAGACATAAAAAAAGATGGGACCCGTTTTAATGCCCAGATCACCTTATCGCCGATCTACGATGAAACAGGTGTGTTGGTGGCCACTTCGGTCATTTCCAGGGATATTAGTTATTTAAAAGAGTCGGAAAAAATGATTCTTCAGACGGAAAAGCTGAAACTTGCAGGAGAAATCGCCGCAGGTGTGGCCCATGAAATCAGAAATCCGATGACTGTAATATCGGGGTTTATCCAGCTGATGCAGCAGGAGCCAAATCATCGATACAAGGAATATACGAAACTGATCCAGTCCGAACTCGAACGCATCAACTTGATCATCAGTGAATTTTTGGTGCTTGCCAAGCCGCAAGCTCAGGAAACGAAGGAATTCGGACTCCGCAAAATCTTAAATGACGTAGCTTTACTGTTCGGTCCGGAATTTAACCTTCATAATGTCCTTTATAAAGATTCCTGGCAATGTGATGATTTTGTGATTGAAGGCGAAGAACATCAGATTAAGCAGGTGTTCATCAACCTTCTGAAGAATTCCATCGAAGCGATGGACCACCGGGGAGAAATCCTGGTAAGCATTAAAGAACATAAGGGGAAAAGTGTGAGAATCGAATTGCAGGACACCGGCAACGGCATTTCTGCTGATCATGTGGAGCGGATTTTCGAGCCTTTTTATACGACCAAGCCCTCTGGTACTGGCCTCGGCCTTCTCATTTCCGAAAAAATCATCCGCGAACATGGCGGCACGCTTTCGATCCAAAGTGAATCAGCTATAGGGACCACGGCCACCATCATTCTGCCGTTATCTCAAAAAGGAGCCTAAAGGGCTCCTTTTTTGATTCAGTCATCTTGTTCGATTTCCAGTTAGTCGTCCCACTCGACCGTTAGAATTTCTCCGCGGATTGCATGGATCTGGACGAGCACTTCCTGGTCGGTATCGTCGTTTTCAATTTCAACTAAATAAAAGCCACCGTCATCGGTCTGATGAAATTCCAAATCGTCCACTTCCCCGCTAAGAACGGTCCGAGCGATTGCCACAGCCTCATCGCGACTGATCACACGTTCAGGTTCGGATTCTTCTGCCACCTCTTCTCCAACCAATGTTGTAGAGACGTTCTGTACTTCCCCGGTATCTGCGGACAAAATCACAATGGACTGCTGATCCCCGCTATCTACCGTTACTTCATATTCGTTTTCCGGCTCTTCATAACGAATGTCCGAAACAGTGCCCCCAATAATTTCGGCAGCAATCGTGGACGCTTCATCTTCTGTCAGCTTCCGGGATTCTTCTATGCTTTCAATCAATTCCATCGATTCCACTCGTCCTGTTTCCTTGTTGACTGTTGCTGTGTAGTGGCCATTGGCCCGGATAAAATCGATCAAATATTGATTTCCGGATTCTGCCGCATCTATTACTTCTCCTCCGTACAATTCAATGACCGATGTACTTGCTTCTTCAAGTGTCACGTCCTGGCCTGTAGAATTTGAGAAGAACAGGAAAAACAAGATAACTGCTGCAAGGGCTATCGTCAAGAGCGACATAGTGATTCGTTTTGTCATTCCAACCCCTCCTGCCCTGATTGTAACTGTTCAACATTAAAATTTGATGAGAACGTGATGGTAACAGTGGTTCCCATTTGTTCAATGCTTTCAATTTCCAAATCAATGCCCAGGGAATCGGCTAGTTGCTTCGCCAAAGACAGACCAAGCCCGAAGCCTCCCGTTTCTCTGCTGCGGGCTTTATCCACCCGGTAGAAACGGTCAAACACGAAGGGCAGCGACTCTTTAGGGATGCCGATCCCATAATCGCGGACCTGTACCTGCGTTACACCCTCGTTTTTTACAATCACTTCAATCTTTGCAGAACTGTATTTACGGGCGTTATCCAGCAGGATATACATCAATTGCTTGAATTTGACGGGATCAGTCCGTTCAATAAGCACAGTTTCGTCATGGACCAACTTGAACTCCCGGGCATAGGAAGTGTTCATCGCCGAAACGGTCCCTTTGAGCAGTTCCACAACATTCACATCCTCCAGCTCCAAGTGCGTATCACTTCTGCGGGCGATATGCAGCAACTGCTCAATCAGCGCTTTCATTCGGTCGGTTTCAGTTTGGATCGCCGCTAGCCCTTCTTGCGCGATTTTCTCATCTTGCATGCCTTGCCTTTGGAGCAACTTTGCATAGCTTCCGATAACGGTTAACGGTGTTTTCAATTCATGGGAAGCATTGGATACGAACTCTTCCTGCTTCGTATAATTTTCTTCCAGTAAAGCCATCATCTCGTTGAACGTGCTTGCCATCTGCCCCAACTCATCCTGCGACTCCCCGGTGTCCGGCAATTTCTCAAATCGTCCATTCCGTTGAATCCGGTTCATCGTTTGGGTCATATTCGTAATCGGTAAAGTCACAATTTTGCCGATTACCCGGCTTGAAATGATGATGGGCACCATCGCCAGCAAACTGACAGCCAATAGCACAACGCGCAAAGTCTGCATATTAGCAGTCACAGCCTGTAGCGACTGCGCTACAGTCAACTCCACCACAGAGCCGTCCGTCCAAATGATGGGAGCAGTCACATAAGCAAACAGTTCGCCGTTAATGCGGATGGTTCCGGCGGAATCGTCCAAATCGGCCGGCAACGACACCGTAACGGATGGGTGCTGAATTTGGGGAATCAACTCCCCTTCCGGGCCACTGACTTTCACGAGTCCATTGACTGGCACATAGGCCCTCAATACCGTTCTGGGGTCTTCGGTTGCCGTAGTATTAAATGTCGAAACGAGAGCGTTCACTTCGCTTTGAAGGCGGTCCACCTCAGTGGAATAGGATAATCGGCTGAAAGAGAAATAGATGACAAAGGTTAGAATGATGAGAATGACCAATGTAAGCAAACTTGTTGAAAGATGGATTTTATTTTTCAGTTTCACTTTGCTGCTCCTTCAGGACATAACCGACTCCCCTGACAGTCTGAATGTATGTTGAGGATTCGCCTGAGTCCACTTTTTTCCGCAAGTAACGGATATACACATCAATCACATTGGTATCACCGAAATAGTCATAGCCCCACACTGCATTCAATACCTGCTCTCGACTTAATACTTGATGAGGATGCTCCATCAAATACAGCAACAAATCGAACTCTCTTGGTGTCAGCTCTACCCCCCTGCCGCTCCTCATGATTTCACGTGTTTTTTCGTTCAAGGATAATTCGCCAAAACGATGCACTTCCCCTTTTTCAGTTGATGCAGAAGACCTCAAACAGGCACGAATTCTTGCAAGCAACTCTTCAATTTCAAAAGGTTTGGTGACGTAATCGTTCGCTCCCAAATCCAAGCCGGCCACTTTATCTTTCACATCGTTTTTCGCCGTCAGCAAAATGACCGGTATGCTTGTGTCTGAAGATCTGATTCTCTTCAGTACATCGAGACCGTGAATTTCAGGGAGCATCAAGTCCAGCAAGATCAAATCCCACTCGCGTTCGCGGAACTGGATCAAGGCTTCTGAGCCTGTATAAGCCACACCGATTTCGTATCCTTCAAAAGTCAATTCCAGTTCCAATACACGGGCTATATTCTTTTCATCTTCCACGATTAATATGCGTTCCGCCAAAACAGTCACCTCTTTTACTCAATATAATAGCAGTATCCCATAAAAAAAAGCGACCCAAAGGCCGCTTACTTAAAGATCGCTCTTAATAGTTTCACTTTTTTCTTGTAAGGTGGAAAAGCGAAGCTAGGGTTCATTTTCGTCGACTTTTTCATTATGGATTTTGCGTGTGTGAACGTTTCAAAACTGGCTTTGCCGTGATAGGAATTCACACCCGATGTGCCAACTCCCCCGAATGGTAAATTCGCGTTTACGACATGTGTCACGGTATCGTTGATGCACCCTCCGCCAAACGGCAGCTCATCCAGGAAGAAGTCGATGGCGCGATCATTTTCAGAAAACATATAAGCTGCCAACGGTTTCGGCAACTTGCGGATTTTCCGCAACAGTTGGGGAAGATCCTGATAGGTGATCACCGGCAAAATCGGCCCGAACAATTCGTCTTCCATGGAAGGACTGTCCCAGCTTACTCCATCCAGCAGGGTCGGTTCTATGAACAACTCCTGCCGATCCATGCGTCCCCCATGAACGATGTTGCTCTTCTCTTGTTCAATGATCGATGCCAGGCGGTCAAAATGCTTCTCATTGACAATCCGGCCAAAATCGGGGCTCTTTTGAATATCTTTACCGTAAAAGTCGGCAATGGTCGCCTTCAATTTTTTCATGAAAGCCGGCTTGATGGATTCATGGACACAAAGATAATCAGGTGCTACGCAAGTCTGTCCGGCGTTCATCAGTTTCCCCCATATGATGCGTTTCGCTGCGACATCGAGGTTTGCGGTTTGATCGATGATGGCCGGGCTTTTACCGCCCAGTTCCAATGTGATCGGAGTCAATCGCTCCGAAGCAGCTTTCATGATTACTTTTCCTACCTGTACGCTCCCGGTAAAGAAAATATAATCGAACGATGCATGGATCAACGCAGTCACTTCATCCCGTTCTCCTTCGACCACCTTCACATAATAGGAAGGAAATGCCTCCTCAAGAACCGTTCGGACGACAGCCGCTACATGCGGGGTCGCTTCCGAAGGTTTAACGATGGCACAGTTGCCCCCGGCTATCGCACCGATCAGCGGTTCTATGACCAATTGAAACGGATAGTTGAATGGTCCGATGACCAATACCGAGCCGTAAGGTTCCCGCGAGATGAAGCTTTTTGCAGGCTGAAGATGAATTGGGGTTTTTACCTGTTCCGGCTTCATCCAGCTTTCTATGCCTTTTTGCATATGGTTGATGCTATCGATGACAATGCCGATTTCGGAAGAATACGCTTCAAATTCGCTTTTTCCCAAATCTTTTTTCAATGCGTCAAGAATCGACTGTTCATTTGAAAGAATCACCTGCTTCAAGCGCTCGAGCTGAGCTTTTCTGAAATCAGCCGATTTCGTTGCTCCTGTATAATAATAAGATCGCTGATTTTCCAACATCTGTTCTACGTCGTTTGCTGTAAAATTCATTAGTGTGCCTCCATTAGTTTTAATTAAGATTTCGTTTCTTCCAAAAGTTGATCAATCCAACGCTGAACAATCAAGCCTTCTTCAAAAGGGACGAGCAGCGTTGACTGGTTTTTCATTTCTTCAAACAAGGTCGGGACTTCTTGGAGCCCGGCAATCGGTTTGCGATCTTCATTTTTTCGTGACAGATAGAGTTGCGACCAATTTTCCAGAGTCAGTACACCCTTTTCTCCATAAACCTTGAATTGCAGCAGCTCTTTTTGTCCAATCCCGCTCAATCCGGTCAGGAGCACTGGAAGCCCATCTCTCGTCTTCGCTTGAGCCACAAGCCCGGTTTCACACAAGTCCTCCTGCTCAGGATAATCGATCTGATGAGCAGTTATCTCGATTTTACCGAAGATCCGATGGATAAGCTGTAGATAATGAGGGAATATCTCCCGAACGAACCCTCCTTGGCTCCTGGAAGCAATCCACGGATTTTGTTGCCAGGCTCTCGGCCATTCCGGGAAAAAGCATTGCAGTTCTATGCGTTTCACATCACCGATTTCGCCAATCTTGATAAGTTTAGTCATTTCCCGCACTTCTGCTTTGTACATCAAAGGAAAGTGCATGGCTGATTGAACGCGGTTGTCAGCGACCGCTTGCACCATGTTGATGCCCTGCTCCACATTATGAGCTAGCGGTTTCTCACTTAAAATATGAATTCCGGCGGAAGCCGCCTTTTCAGCGATTTCCGCATGGGAAGCCGGCGGCGTGCCGATGTATAGCCAATCTACCCCTTTATGGATAAGA
>DATHVY010000304.1:0-2435 GCA_035461045.1 Planococcus sp. (in: firmicutes) | reverse complement strand
GATTTTGCCGTCCGGTAACGGTAACGTACCCAAAGAAAATACACGACACCCGCTATTGATGCGATGATGACAATGACTGACAATAAAGTGAAAATACCAGCTGTTTCTAACATTCTTCCATCTCCTCCTAAACGTTTATATATGCTGAAAGCCAATGCCAAGCCTAACCCTTTTCCCCTTGCTCAACGTTTGCTTATGGTGGATATACGTTTTGAGTTCCGAAATGTTTCAAAAAATCTGAAACTATCCATTTGTTACAAATTTTCCACTTCCCACATTACTTCGGCTACCTGGTTTGCACGAATCGGTTCTTCTTTCAATACGTGAATCGTTTCATCCTCGCTCGTCGCCTGATCCGCAATTTTTTGGATCCACTCGCTTGGAATCCCCAGATCGCTAAGCGACACCGGCAAACCGATCTTTTTATAGAAGGGCATCAACCGATCAACTTCATTTGGCTTATTCTCCAAAAGCAATTGCACGAGCACACCGTATGCTACTTTGTCGCCGTGAAGTGCCTGGTGGGATTCAGGTGCCAGAGTCATCGCGTTATGAATGGCGTGTGCGCCAGCAACCCGGCCGAACTTGTCGCCAAAGCCGCCAACCATGCCACCCAGCATGATGATGGTTTCGGCCACTTTGATAAAAGCGGGCGTCAACTTCTTCTCTTGGACGTCCTGTATTGCAGCTTCCGCATGTTCAAACATTTCCTCAGCGCAAAGCTTGGCCGTGTAATGAGCGATTTTCAAGGCAACCGGCGGGTCTTCAAATCGGCTGATCTGGACATCCGCTTCGTACCATTTCGCAATTGTATCGCCAATCCCGGCAACCAGCATCGAAACTGGTGCTTCCAGCAGGATCCGCGGTTCAACAAGCAGCAAATCCACACTCGATGGAAAAACAGTGTAGTGCGTCATCGTCCCTTCTTCTGTATAAATAACGCTGAGCGGTGTCCACGGAGCACAATTGGACGCAAGCGTCGGAATTAAAATCGACTGGATGGAATTCTCGTGTGCCACCCCCTTGGCGATATCGAGCACTTTGCCTCCGCCTGCTCCGATGATTGCATCAGCATTCATACTTTCCGCAAGGCGGGCAATCCGGGTGATTTCCTGCAGCGAACTTTCACCGCTGTAGAATTCTTTCTTGATAATGACCTGCTCCAATTCCGGAAAATAGGGAGCCAGTGCTTCCCAGGATTTCTCTCCTGTGAGAAGCAAAGCTTTCCGGATGCCCCTGACGGCCAGTTTTGCTTCCAGTTCATCGAGCACACCGATACCGCACATATATTCAGCCGGTGCTCCTTTAACCACAATGTTCTCCATGGGACCCCTTCTTTCAGATATCTTTTTGAGAAATGTATTGAACCTTATTTTATTCAAGATACAGCATTTCGCTTCGGGATGTAAGAAACTCAAATCGGATCCAACTAAAAACCACACCTTCGGATGCTCTTCGAAGGTGTGGCAAGCAACTACTGATCATCGATTGTTCAGCTGGTCCATGAATTCTTCTTCCGACGCTGCACCCATGTAATCGAGGGCATTCAGCCCATCCGGACCGTATGCCAAAGGATCGGCACCGTTTTCCACCAGCACGAGCGCAGTCCGATAGTCTTCAATCGCAGCAGCCGTGGCCAGTGCGGTCGAGTAATCATCCTTCGTTTCCACGTCAGCACCGGCATCAATCAAAAACTGGACTGCTTCTGTGTTTCCAGAATAAACCGCATACATCAACGCATCGGCTCCTTCGGAATCAACAGCATGAAGATCTTCTCCATTTGCAAGCGCCTCTTCAATGCCATCGATGTCACCTGCATATGCGGCACTCATCAAAGCTGTTTCGCCTTCAACTATTCCGTAGGACTCTCCCCACTCTTCATCCATGTAGAAGTCGGAGAGGAATTGGGAGTAAACTTGACCGCCTCCCGCAAACAAAGCGACGCTGAGGAAATATACCGCAAACATCGATCCGAACAACAGCGTTGCCCCTAATGCGATTTTACCTGTGTTCTGCCGGTAGCCGACAAGCCCCTGTCCCGCAAACTGCTGGATCGACTGAATACGTTTCGGCAAATTTGGGTGGGTGGACAAAATCTCACTGAACCACACCACGCCGTTGGATTCGTTTTTGATTTGTTCCATATAAGCATCTTCATTCACTTCACGGTACATCTTTTTACCGATGCCAAGCAGGGTCAACGCCCGCTTCGATGCCGCTGCATTGTTGACCACATAGGCAGCGTGGCGGTCGCACGTATATTCGCACGAACGGCTGTAGGCCTGTGCCAGAAACGGAATCAATGCGGCCGGCAGGATGATGATGTTTTTCCAGACATGGCGGCGCTTGATATGCGCCAGTTCATGGGCCAGGATAAAGTCCAGTTCATCGTTGCCCTGCTCGCGTGCCAATTCAAAAACCTCCGAATACAGGAC
>DATHVY010000303.1:0-2210 GCA_035461045.1 Planococcus sp. (in: firmicutes) | reverse complement strand
GAAGGTGACCAGCTCCGGCTGATGTTCAAGTGCTTCAAATATTTTTTTGAAAAACGGTTTTTGAATCGAATCATCACTATCTAAAAATCCTACATAGTTGTATTGGACGTATTCTAATCCATAATTTCTCGCATCCGACAATCCCCCATTTTCTTTTTTCAAATAAAGAAAGTTGGAGTGAAGGTCTGCATAGTTTTTTGCAATCTCACCTGAACCATCCAGAGATCCATCATCAACCAGGATGACTTGGATATTCGGTATACTCTCCATACTCTGAATAACTGATTGCAGACATTCCTCGATATAATCTTCTACGTTGTAGATTGGAATGATTAAACTTACTCCATTGATGTTGTTCAAACGAATTCACCCCCGGGATTTCAGTTCATATCACACATCCCTTAAAAATCAATCCATAGTAATGGCACAGTACAAATTACTTTCCACAATTTTACCATTCTAACCCTTTAACGTCATTAACTTATTTGAATTTTCTGCATAATTAGATTACTAATTGTATATCAAAATAGGATATCTGCCTCCAACAAACCAGATCCAATTACAGTTCCCTCGTAATTCCGTCCACAGTACCACTCAGAAATGTTATAATGATTCAAATTGTTGATAATTCAGATTATTAAACAAAACTAGATGAGGAGAGATGTTCATGGAAAAAAAGATTCTGATCTATGGTGTGGGACCATTTGGGAGTTTATTCGCGGAGCGGCTGTCAGAAGCTGGCCATTCCGTTACCCTGCTGGATCAGGGGGAGCGGCTGCGAGAATTGAAATTCTACGGAGTAGTCACGGAGAATACGGATACCGGTGAGCGGACGGTGACGCATTTGCCGGTTGTGGATCGTCTTAAGGAAGACGATTATTACGACCTTGTCATTGTGCCGATGCGCAAAAACAAGGTTTCCGCAATCTTGCCGGAACTTGCGGCCAATAAAAAAGTGCCCACGTTTCTGTTCATGATGAACAACGCCGCCGGGCAACAGGAATTTATCGATGCACTCGGCAAAGAACGGGTAATGGCCGGATTCCCGCTTCCGGGCGGGTATAAGAAAGGCTATGTGATGTACATGATGCCGGTTGATGCCAGGCATCCGACGATTCTGCCGATTGGAGAGGTGGATGGCCAGACCACTTCCAGAACTTATGAAGTGGCGAAGATATTGAGTTCGATGGAGGGCTACCGGGCGGAAATTCAAAAAGACATTGATGCCTGGCTGAAAACCCAAGTGGCGTTGCTGATCCCGACGCTCGTGCCGGCAGTTTATGCGTCCAATACAGACCTGGAGCATTTTGCCGCGACACGGGATGCGCGGGTGCTCATGAAACGTGCGCTGCGGGAGTCACTGGAAGCCACCAAAAATGCGGGAGTTCCGATTACCCCGTCTGCGTTTCGGATGATGGACAAAATCCCTGAACCGCTGTTTGTTCTGGCTATGGGCAAAATGGCGACCACCAAACCATTCGAGAATGCCATCGAGCATTTGAAACACTCAAAAGATGAGGTTGCCTTTTTAACGGATGAATTTTATACCATGATTCAACCCGGAAATACACCGACACCGACTGTGGACCAGCTCACGCAATACACCTATGGCAAGCGGGACGCGCTCCCTATTGGATCGAAAAGCATTCCAATGGATTGGAATCCGATTTACCGAGCCGCCTTTGGCATTGCCGCTGTTGTGGGGTTGGCCACGCTGCTCAAGAAAAAACGAAACGGCAATCAAACAGCCCCACGATCATAGCGAAGCAAAAAACCGTTCGGGCCCGAACGGTTTTTTTACGGCGTTTTATAATCTGAAGAGCCCGCGGAACTGCCTCAAGCTATAATGAGTACAAGATGAAAGTGAGGTGGGAATAGCTATGAAGAAGATGGAAATCGCATACGAATTATTCATGTTTGTTCTTGTAGTTATTTCACTTCTTTTATCTTATTCCGGAATTGAAAATTACCAGTTGTACATCCACCTCGTTTGGATGATTTTCGTTATCGATTATACAAACCAATTTGTAAGGGCTAAAAACAAATGGGCTTATATCAAATCGCACCCGTTTGAATTGATTGCCCTGATTCCGTTGAATGAGATTTTCAGAGCTGCCCGGTTTGTCCGGATTTTCCGGCTCATCCGGTTGCTGGGGATCGCTTCGCGGTTCTTTAAACCTGTTTATGTTCTGTTCAAAACCAACGGCTTG
>DATHVY010000302.1:0-2501 GCA_035461045.1 Planococcus sp. (in: firmicutes) | reverse complement strand
ACGCCGCCCCAAGCAACATCCAAGTTAGTATGAGCGGCATAAACCGCAATATCATGCTTAATCAACTTTTCCAACAAGCGCCCTTGTGGAAAATCTGTTTGCAGGTTTTTCAGCGGCCGGAAAATGGGCGGATGATGCGCGATGATCAATTCTGCATTTTTCGCGATTGCTTCATCCACCACTTCTTCGTTAACATCCAACGTCACCAATACCCGTTCGACTTTTTTGTTGAGGGTTCCCACATGAAGGCCGATCGGATCACCTTCCACTGCCAAATACTTCGGAGCCCATTTTTCAAATTCTTCGATGATTTGCTGTCCGTTTGGAATCTTCATTTGTTCAGCACCTCTTCCACCAGTTTTATCTTGGATTCCAGTTCTGAGATCTTACCTCTTGATTCATGATTTTGTTCTGACATCCCAATTGACTGGACAATTCTGTTCCACTGATCCTTTTCGCGCTCCCACTTTTCTTTAAAAATGGGACTTTGCTCTTTGATGAGTTTAGGTCCCAGCAATAACTCAGCTTCTGATAGCTGCTGCACAATTCGGGATGGTTCAAGAACCAAAATCTCATAAGTTTTATTGTTTTCTTTCAAAATTTCTTCTTCAATGATTTCCCAGTTGTTCCTTTGCGCCCATTCCCTGATGGATTTGGCGTGAATATTCGGCTGAAGAATCAGCCTCTTGACACCTGATAGACGTTCATTTCCCTGCTCCAGGATTGTCCTGATCAGCGGTCCGCCCATTCCTGCAATTGTTACTGCAGTTACACCGTCGCTTTCATTGACTGCATCCATTCCGCTAGCGAGACGGACCTGGATCCGGTCCACTAGATTTTCCTGAATGACCTGATTGCGGGCTGAATCATAGGGTCCTTGGACAACTTCGCCGGCAATTGCCTTATGGGCAACCCCTTTTAAAACGAGAAAACATGGCAAATAAGCATGGTCGCTGCCGATATCCGCCAACACCGAACCTTCAGGCACGTGGCTGGCAACTCTCGTCAATCGTTCTGATAATTGTTGAGCGTTCATAATTGCCTCCTAATTGACAGAAAAACCCTTAGTCCACGAACGAACTAAGGGTTTTAGTATTATTCTTCGAGTGATAAGACCCACTCAGCCATTTCTGATACGTTTTCTTCAGGCACAAGTCCGCCTGGCATAGCTCCAGCACCGTTAAGAAGAATGTCTTCAATATCTTCCTGTGGTGTTGTAACACCTAACAATGATGGTCCCATTCCGCCTTCATAGCTTGAACCGTGACATGAGATACAGTTTTGTTGAGCTAAAGCTTCAGGATCGAATTCATCTGCGCTGGCTTCATCGCCATTGCCTTCGCCTTCGCCTTCGACTACTTCACCATTTTCTTCTTCGCCATTTTCTTCAGCGATATCAGCTTGGTTGTTTACACCTTCCAAAGATAAGAAGAAAATCAGTCCAATACCAAATGCCATGATTAAGATATAAGGTACGATTGCATTTTTTTTCATGAGTTACCCTCCCTCTTTAAGTTCTGCTGATGATACTAAGTAGTAACAATCATAATTGTACTGTATTCCAGACAAAACGAAAAGTCTTAACGGAGAAGTTTTAACTGATTGTGACAAATTAAGCAATTCAATTTCTTCTAACCGCCTAAAACATGCAAGTTTTATCAGTACAATCCGCAGCAAGACTTGCTCGTCCCGCTTTAGGAATACCGAAGAATCAGCAGCCGATCTGTCTCGCGATGACCATCCGCTGTACTTCTGAAGTTCCTTCACCGATTTCCAACAGTTTGGCATCGCGCATATAACGTTCCACTTCGTACTCTTTCATATAGCCATAGCCGCCATGGATTTGAATCGCTTCGTTTGCAACTTCCATCGAAATTTCGGAAGCATACAATTTTGCCATCGACGCTTCTTTCGTGAACGGTCGGCCTTCGTCTTTCAACCAAGCCGCTTTGTAGACCATATTGCGGGCCAGTTCAATTTTCATCGCCATATCTGCGAGTTTAAATTGTGTGATCTGGAATTCAGACAAACTTTTGCCGAATTGCTTGCGTTCTTTTGAATATTGTAGCGCCCGGTTAAATGCTGCCTGAGCAATCCCTACAGCCATTGCAGCGATTCCGATACGTCCGCCATCAAGAGTGACCAGGAACTGCTTAAAGCCTTCTCCGCGCTTCCCTAACAGGTTCCCTTTCGGCACACGCACATTTTCCAATACAAGCTCGGTCGTATTGGAAGAATGAAGGCCCATTTTTTCATAATTATCGATGATGGTGAAACCTTCAGCATCAGTCGGGACAATAATGGCACTTATTTCTTTTTTGCCGTCCTTCATGTCCGTGATGGCCGTAATCGCCAAATGCTTCGCGTAGCTGGCGTTGGTGATATATACTTTCGAGCCATTGATGACCCAGTCATCGCCATCTTCCACAGCGCGAGTCTGTGTTCCACCAGCATCTGACCCTGCATTGGGTTCAGTTAAGCCGAAAGCACCAAACGATTCC
>DATHVY010000301.1:0-7993 GCA_035461045.1 Planococcus sp. (in: firmicutes) | reverse complement strand
TGGCAGTCTGATCGTCCAACTCCCATTGAATCGAAACGATTAATGTATCTCTCAGTTTTAATATAGGAATTCGCACATTCATACTTCTTCAACCTCCACAATTTTTCTGTTTGTCCACGCTAACGCCTGTTCCACTCCACGCTGCAGAGTGCTGGTTGTGGTGAAATCATTCAAATTGATTCCGAGTGTGACGATCGTCTGCGCTATTTCAGGACGGATTCCCACAAGCATACATTTCGCTCCGACCAAACGGACGGCGTCTGCCGCCTGAATAATATGATGCGCAACCATTGTATCCACCACTGGCACTCCCGTAATATCCAGAAGAATCACTTCCGCCCGATGTTTGACCACACCTTCAAGCAGGTTTTCCATGATCAGTTTGGCGCGTTCCGTATCAATCGTTCCAACAAGCGGCATGACCGATATCTTATCAAATACAGGAATCAATGAAGCGGACAGCTCCTGCAGGGCGATTTTCTGAAGGTTGACCGTACGTTCCCACGTTTTCGAATAAGCTTCAATGGTGCTGTCTCGTGTCGGTGTCAGCCAATTATTGAACTCCATCACGTAGTCCCGGACATTTTCCTGGCCGATGACCCCTTCTTCTTCCATCCCTTTAAAGACAATCTCTCCGAAATGATTGATCGCTTTTGTAACAAAAGTGATGGACCAGCCGAATCGCACAACTTTTTCAGCAAATTCATTCAAGCGACTTTCATATGCTTGATGGCTTTCCAGCAAGTTCGATATCATCAATTCCGCAAATTCCCGGCTTGTCTGATTCACCAGCTCAGTTGGCATCACCTGAAAAGAGCGGTCGCTGTTTTCAGCTTTCATCTGCTCTTGCCATTCGGAGATAATTCCAGATAAATTACTTTGTATATAATCAACCATTTGTTTATTCATTTGATTAAATAGATCCTCCCTTAACTTCGTGCAGCCGATAAATATGTATATTATATTTATTGTAGCTGAAAACCATTCTTTTCACATCTATTTTAGCATTTAGACATACTAATTATTATTATACCCAATGGCTGCATGGATTGTCATTTTTGCTCATTATTACAGCCAAACATAAGAACCCTCCAGGAATGTAATTTCCTGGAGGGTTCTGGAGTATGTATGATTAAAACTTCACAAGACCGACGCTGATTTCAAGCGCTTCGTCGACTTTCAGCATCAAAGGTTCATCCAGATGAGTGATTTTATCCGTCAACCGCGATTTGTCAATTGTGCGTAATTGTTCAAGCAAGATTACTGAATCGCGCTCAAAGCCATATTTTTTGGCGTTGATCTCCACATGAGTCGGCAATTTCGCTTTTTGAATTTGCGCAGTGATGGCTGCTATAATCACTGTTGGACTGAAACGGTTGCCAATATCATTTTGAATCACCAGGACAGGTCGGGTCCCACCTTGCTCAGACCCGACTACCGGTGATAATTCCGCAAAAAAAACGTCACCACGTTTTACATTCAAGTTGTCACCCTCCGCTTACGAGTCGCACGGTGGTGTGCTCCGCTTCGTACTCAGCATGAGAACATTCACAGGCTATCGACAGATTGATTTGTGACATTTCCACGTAGCCCTTGATCATTGCTTCCCGTATGTGATATGAGTCATATATGTTTTTGGTTACCCTTTGGGTGGAAACATAAACATATTCTCCCCGCTCTTCAATCCGTTCTTCTGAATGTGTAGTCAATTCTGAAATCAGTTTCTTTGGCAATTTCACAACTACTTCTCTAGCCTTTGACTTTTCATACACAGCCGGCACCTCCAAAATCCCGTTCGTATCTATCTCACTTCTTCATCTTATCATCGAATCCGAGACCTGAAAAGACAAATCTGCATTTTCAGGAGTGTTCACATAAATCCTCGGCACTCTTTTAGTAATAATACATGGTATTTCATAAGAAATTGTTTCCAATTTCACGGCCCATTCGTCGATTGAAATTTCTTCCTGCTGTTGGCGGCCGATCAACTGAACCTTTTCACCAATCGGCATTTTTTTGGGCAGACGGACCATGCACTGGTCCATGCAAATTCTTCCGACTATCGGTGCGCGTTGCCCTTGAACCAACACGTCCTGCCCCTGAAGCCCTCGCAATAATCCATCAGCATATCCTATCGGGAGGGTTGCGATCCACTCATCTTCCTGGCATCGATAAGTGGCGCCGTAACTCAATGTGTCGCCGGCTTTGACTTTTTTGATATGGACAATTTCCGTTTCCAGGCTCAAGGAAGGGGTGAGCTCAAACGGCATTTCTTTTTTCACATGCGCGGACGGGGCGATCCCGTACATGGAAATCCCTATGCGCACTGCGTTATAAGAAAGACCCGGGTGCATGATTGCCGCGGCACTGTTGGATACATGAATCATTAAAGATGGATCGTTAATCTCTTCAATGACCTTGGTGATTTCACTGACCTGCTTTTCGAATAAGTCTCCGGTCTGTTCATCGGCTGTCGCGAAATGAGTGAAAAGCCCATCGAACGAAAAAGGGTGTCGCCGGATCATTTCAAGTGCCAGACCCAGTTCTTCCACCTGAATGCCGACCCGTCTCATGCCCGTATCGATTTTCAAGTGGATTTTCAGCGCCGGCAAATCCATATCTATATGCTCTGCAGCAACTGAAAGCCAATTGAGTGAAATGGCTGTTAGCGTGATTCCCTCACGCTGAGCGACCGGAATGAATCTGCCCGGAACCGCCCCCATGACAAGAATCGGTGAATCGATTCTTTGGCTGCGTAAATACACGGCTTCGTCAGGCGTCGCGACAGCCAGGATTTTCACACCTGTTTCCATCGCTTTTTGCGCCACCTCTAAAGCCCCGTGGCCATAGGCATCCGCTTTCACAACCGCCATGACCTCCGCATTGCCGATTCTTTTTTGGAAAGACTTGATATTTTTTTCAATCGCCGTTAAATCAATCACTGCCCGTGTCGGACGGTAATGGTCCACCATGTTGATCACTCTCCACTTCGCTGGATTGCAAAAGAACTTGTGCCGCCGCATATTCACTAGTGTGTGTTATGGAGACGAGACCCAATTCTTTTTGCTTGAAATATATAACGGGCTTGCCGTTGGATTGCTTTTGCACTTCGATGTCATGAAAGGTACAGGCTTTGCCTATGCCTGTGCCGTAAGCTTTGGAAAAAGCTTCTTTGGCGGCGAACCGGCCGGCCAGATACTCTATTTTGCGATTTTCATTGCGGACAGCATATTCTTCGAGTTCGCCTTCCGTCAACACCCGCTCCCGAAATTTTGAGGAACGCTTGTCTAACCGCCTAACCCGGGAAAGTTCCACAATGTCCAAACCGATTCCTGTAATCATAAATGTTTCTCCTTTCATTCGCAAACGGTAAAAAGGTATACTAGATTGTATGAAATAGAGGTGACAAAATGTTTATACGCAGAGAAAGCTTTTCCGAGTACCTAAAATTCTATCCCGTTGTATCAACCTTGATTGCGATCAACTTATTGGTTCATATTTTAACATGGATTCCAGTGCTGGGAGATTATTTATACTATTATGGCATGGGTTCAAACCTGCTGATCGAAGCGGGCGAGTGGTGGAGATTCGCGACCCCTGTCTTCTTGCATGCAGGGTTGATGCATTTGCTGTTCAATATGGGTGCTTTGTTCCTGTTCGGTCCCGAACTTGAAAAACTGGCCGGCAAGGTTAGGTTCATCACAATTTATGCGATGGCCGGACTTTTCGCCTCAGCGGCAACTTACTTCCTTCAACCTTTGAACTACCTGCACGTCGGAGCCAGCGGAGCCATCTTCGGTATTTTCGGTGCATATGGCGCCCTGCTTTACCACGGCCGCCGATCGATGCCGGAACTCAAACAAATCATCCTCCCGATCATCATTATCGCTGTCGTAATGACGTTCCTTACACCGAATGTTAACGCAACCGCCCATATCGGTGGATTGATCACCGGGTTCCTGATCGGGCTCAGCTATTTTCACCCAAAACGAATCATCAGCTGGAAAAGAAAAAGATAAGGTCAGCCGGAAAATTCCGGCCGACCTTTTTCTTTTGCTTCTTTCTTTCTATTGGATGGTTCATACCAGGCCAATATGTTGCTGGCGTCTTCTTTTTCCATATGCTCCACTCGCGCGGTTGCTCCGAGCATTCCCGACTTGATCGTCGCTTGAATCGAAGCAATTCCTTTTCTGCGCTGGAAAACACTTTGAGACACCTCGACTGCCTGCACTCTTTTTTTCATCATGTAAAACGTATGCTTGCTGATGCCGCGGAAGACCATGGTGATCTGCTTATCGCCCAGTGCATAACCCGCGGTCCGATGCTGCCAGATTCCAATCAGTACAATAAATGGAATGACTATCAAGGAAAACAGGCCATACGGGTAAAACAAATAACTGATGGCCCCCAAAACAGGCACCATCCAAAGCAAATCAAGGCGGTAATAGAAATGGACACTTCTTTTTGGCGCGCCAACCATTTCCGGTGACCAATCCATGTCCGGGAACAGATCCTCCAGGATAGGCACGATGTCTTTCGTTTTCGCCAGAGGGAACAACCGGATCTTTTCTTCTTTATCTCCCACAGAGCCGCCTGCACTTTCTACAGTGACCGTTGCATACCCGAACAATTCCCGCAAAGGATTCTGGGTGATTTTAATTCCTTGAATTCTCTTGAAAGGCACCGACACTTTCTTCTTCTCCAGCAAACCCCTGGAAATGTAGATATGGTCCTCATCCCTCTGAATCGTAAACTGGTAATTCGCAATCAAAGTCAAAAGGACCGAAATGAGCCAGGCGATCAGAAGCCCGAAAAACACCAGAAAGGCGATAATGAAATAGCCGAATCGCAAAAACAGCATGACCTCTTCATAGATGGCATCATAAGGGATCAACTCAGCGAATTGCGACAGAAATACCGCTACAGCCGAAACTACCACACCAATTCCTCCTGAAGTGGTTGCCAGCACCAGCAGTTCTTTCATATTCATGCGATAGATTTTCCGGATCGGCTTTTTGGGCATCGGCACTTCTTCTTGAATGCCATTTTCCACAGCAGCCTCATCTACTGGTTGAACCCCGCGTTTGGCTTCTTCCATTTTCTTTTCAATGCGGTCTGCATCTATCCGGGGAATGGCCGTCAGTTCTGCTTCCGCTTCGCCGATTTTCCCGGAACCGGCCGTCTCCACCTTCACTTTGACCAATCCAAGAGGACGATGAAAAATTCCTTCAGTATAATTCAGGCTTTGAATACGATCAAATGGAATGTAACGCTTTTTCTTGATGATGAGTCCATATTCAATACGCAATTCCCCATCTTCAAACCAATAAACAAAACGTTTCCACTTAATAATGCCCGCGACCAAAAGGATGATCAGAACTACCCCGCCGATGATGAGCGGCAACATGCCCACCCATCCTCCCGTGAACATCCCGCTGATTCCGCCTTCTCGGAATATGTTGACGCCGAATATGACCAGAAAGGGAATGATCAGTTCTTTTAATCCTTTTACAAAATTAATGAATGCCGAAACCGGGTGTAATTTATACCTCTCATCAGACATCATCTTCCGCCACCCTTGCCAATACGGAAATGCGCCTTCTCAAATCGTCGGCTTCAGCTGTCACCAATGCCGGGATGATATGGGTAGTAGCCGCAGTCGAGATGGAAATTTCCGCCAAATCATATTTCCTTAAAATTGGTCCCTGCTCTGTATCAACATGTTGCACACGCACCATCGGAACCAATGTCCGCTTGACAATGAACAAACCGTGCTGCAATTCAATTTCTTGCTCACGCACTTCGTAGCGCCAGCGCTGCCAGCGAATTTTCGGGAATAAATAAATGAATAAAAATCCGTAAACCAACAGGATTCCCCCAAATACGCCGTAGAGCCATGCCGGGCCATCCAAAAAATAAGTCAGCACTCCGGCACCGACCATCATCAACGTAAATATTGTGGTTTGGATGGTTCCGTATAATCTCCAAACGGTTAAGCCTTTTCTCGAAATCCTGTTTCTTGGTTGGTTCTCCATAAGCCTCACTCCTATCAATTCCTTCTTACCCTATACGATTCACTTAATGGAACGTTTCACCCATTGTACCTTATTATCAGACAGCAAAAAAGGCAGGCACGAAACAGTGAATGTTTCGTGCCTGCCTTGCTTATTGTTGAATCTTAAGATTCGTGGCGGCGAGTGCGTCCTGGACGTCCTCCACCACTTGCACCGCTTCCGCTTCCGCCTTCGCGACGACGGCTTGCGCCTGAGCTTGGACGGCTTGAACCTGAGCCTGAAGAACGGTTGCCTTTATAACCGCCGCCTCCACTGCTGCGTCCGCCGCTTCCGCCTTTTCCTTTATAGCCTCCGCCACCGCGTGATGGCAATGGACGCTCTTCGGAAATTGAAACCGGAACATCTTCCGGCTCTTTTGTCATTGTTTTAAGAGCCGCTGCAATCAAATCGACTGCATCATGCTTTTCAAGCATTTGTGCTGCGAACTCACGATAGTCACCAAGATTGTTTTTCTCAGTCATTTCAAACAATTGTTCCATCGCAACGCGTTTTTGGCCTAGAACGGCTTCGTTTGCAGTTGGTGGAGTCAATGCTTCCATTTTTTTCTTGGTTGTTCTTTCAACAATCGCCAAGTAGCTCATTTCACGTGGTGTTACAAACGTGACCGCTACTCCTTTTTTGCCTGCACGGCCAGTACGGCCGATACGGTGAACATAGCTTTCCGGATCTTGAGGAATATCAAAGTTGTATACGTGAGATACGCCTGAGATATCAAGTCCACGAGCTGCTACGTCTGTCGCAACCAAAATATCGATTTTTCCAGCTTTGAACTGCTTCAAAACGGACATACGTTTCGCCTGGCTCAAGTCACCATGAATTCCTTCAGCAAGGTAGCCGCGGATATTCAAAGCTTTCGCCAATTCGTCAACCCGGCGTTTTGTGCGTCCGAAAACGATCGCAAGTTCAGGCTGTTGAACATTCAAAAGACGTGAAAGGAAATCGAATTTTTCGCGTTCTACAGATTTAACATAGAACTGCTCGATGTTTTCTACAGTCATTTCTTTTGATTTGATTTTGACGATTTCAGGAGAATTCATGAATTTCTCTGCAATACGGCGAATTGCATCCGGCATAGTAGCTGAGAATAACAATGTCTGGCGAGTGTCAGGAACACTTGACATGATTGTTTGAATGTCTTCGATAAAGCCCATGTTCAACATTTCGTCAGCTTCGTCAAGGATCAATGTGTTAACGTTGTCCAATTTAAGCGTACGGCGGTTGATATGGTCCAAAAGACGTCCTGGTGTACCAACGATGATTTGCGGGCGGTTTTTAAGTGCACGGATTTGACGGCTAATTTCTTGGCCTCCGTATACTGAAAGAATGCGCACATTTTTATCTTGGCCCAATCTGTATAATTCTTCTGAAACCTGAATTGCCAATTCACGAGTTGGTGCAATGATCAATCCTTGCACGTTGCCGTCTTTAGTGTCGATTTTTTCAATCAACGGGATACCGAAAGCAGTGGTTTTACCAGTACCTGTTTGTGCTTGGCCGATAATGTCCTTGCCTTCCATGCCTAGACGGATCGTACCTTCCTGGATTGGTGTTGCTTCTTCAAACCCCATACGTTTTACGGATTTTAATGTTGTTTCGCTGATATTTAACTCTGAAAATTTTACCAATTTTTTCAATCTCCTTTTGTCTTCATCTGATTTACAAATGGTGTACATTTTAGATGAATTCGTGACAAAGTCGAGCCTTTATGAGGAAGTTTCACGTCGAAAATCATACTCTGTAGTTTTAAGTCAGAGGGATGTGTGAACAGAAAAAGCTCGGCGTTGCCGAGCGGTCTGATCGGCGGGTTTTGATGCCCTATGAGTAGAACAAACCGGTTTGCTCAAAAAAATACTCTTCACAGGGAAGAGTGTTTCAAAAATGTATCCATTGCTCATAACAGAATAACACGATTTTTGCTC
>DATHVY010000300.1:0-1632 GCA_035461045.1 Planococcus sp. (in: firmicutes) | reverse complement strand
GTTTTTATCATTTTATCCTGTCTCCCTTTTTTGTTAGAGTTTCACACGTTTTAAACGAAGTGAATTTGTGACAACGCTGACAGAACTGAACGCCATGGCCGCTCCTGCGACCCAAGGTGCCAATAATCCGACAGCAGCAATCGGAATGCCCGCACTATTGTAAGCGAAAGCCCAGAACAGATTTTGGCGGATGTTCTTGATGGTTGCTTTGCTGAGCTTGATCGCTTTCGGAATCAACAGCAATTCTCCACCAAGGATCGTCACATCTGCTGCCTCAATCGCCACTTCCGTTCCAGTGCCGATAGCAATGCCGATGTCAGCGACGACTAAAGCCGGCGCATCGTTGACACCATCGCCAACCATGGCCACTTTTTTGCCTTGCTGTTGGATTTCTTTCACTTTGTCGGCTTTTTCTTCAGGCAGAACTTGAGCGATTACGTGATCGATGCCCACTTGTTTGGCAATAGCGTTCGCCGTCCGTTCGTTGTCCCCTGTTAACATGATAACTTCCAAACCCAATTCTTTCAATTCCTTGATAGCTTGGGCTGCAGTTTCTTTAATCGTATCTGCCACAGCGACCATCCCTTGATAGCTTCCATCGACCGCTACCATCATGGCTGTTTTGCCGGAAGTTTCTAATGAAACCATTTCGGATTCAATGTTGCTGACATCGATGCCGTGCTCAGTCATTAGTTTCCGTGTTCCCACCAACACCTGTTTGCCATCGATGAGGGCTTTGATACCGTGACCGGGTATCGCTTCAAAATCATCCACTTCCAAAAGTTCAAGCTCTTGTTCAGTGGCATAAGCGACTATTGCGCCTGCCAGAGGATGCTCTGACCCTTTTTCAGCGCTTGCCAACAGCTGCAGCGTTTCCGCATCGCCAGTGAAATCCGTCACTTCCGGTTTGCCTTTCGTAATCGTTCCGGTTTTATCCAGAATGATGGCATTCAGCTTATGGGTGCGCTCAAGATGCTCTCCGCCCTTGAACAGGATCCCGTCCGCGGCAGCTCTGCCAGTCCCCACCATAATAGATGTCGGTGTTGCAAGACCAAGTGCGCACGGGCAGGCAATGACAAGCACTGCAATGGAAGAAATCAATGCCGCTTCCAAATTGCCTGTCGTCGCAAACATGTACCAGCTAATAAACGTCGCAATCGCAATGACCACGACAATCGGAACAAAAATTCCGGAGATCACATCGGCCAACCGCTGAATTGGCGCTTTCGAGCCTTGTGCATCTTCAACCACTTTCACGATGGCGGCCAATGCTGTATCTTTACCAACTTTTGTTGCTTCCATTTCCACTGTGCCGTTTTTATTGATGGTTGAGCCGATCAGGTTTGCCTGTATATCTTTTTCAATCGGAATCGACTCGCCAGTGATCATGGATTCATCGACAGAAGTACGGCCTTTGACGACGATGCCATCTACCGGTATTTTCTCACCGGGTTTAACGATCATTCGGTCTCCGACTTGTACTTCTTCGATTGGCACCATCACTTCTTCACCGTCGCGGAGGATCCGCGCCTGTTTCGCCTGCAAGTTCAGAAGTTTGGAGATGGCCATCGTGGTCCTGCTTTTCGCACTTGTTTCCAAGTACTTTCCAAAAAGCACTAATGTGATGATGAT
>DATHVY010000299.1:0-2180 GCA_035461045.1 Planococcus sp. (in: firmicutes) | reverse complement strand
GAGTTGTTCAAGCAGCTTCATTACACGCCGAAACGTTGAGGAGGAAGTTCCATGTTGACCATGAAAAGCACGCCCAATCATACCGGGATAAAAATTAGCGGGGACTATTTCGATCTGGATGAGTTAAATCAGTCCCTTTATACGGTTCTTGGAAAAGAAAACCAATATTTGGGCTATGAAGGCTCGAGGATGCGCATACTCGGAATCGCCTATGAAATCCGTCATGCAGCCCAGGGAGACCGAAACATTGAATTTGTTTTTAATGGCGTGCATGAACATACAAAAAAACAGCATGGTTTTATCGCACCGGATAAGAATATTTATTTTTCGGTCGAGCTGCTATGGCCGGAAGTGATTTACGCAGTCATTGCCTTAAAAGATTTTCTGAAACTTTATCAAGCCAAATCCGCTTTCCCAGCATGGGACATGCACGTCCATACCATCTCACATTTTCAGGCTTTGGTGCTCGACTGTCTCCATGGTCATATTCCGGAAGAGGAATACAGCTCAGTCCTGCAGGCTTTCAATGCCCCTGTCACCGTCAATGACTACGCAATCCAGTACGTTGACCTGTTGAACTTGAAATATATCGGCATGACGAAGGAGCAACGTGAGCAAAGCTTGTCTTCCGTTGCCATGAAATTGGCTTTACAG
This sequence comes from Planococcus sp. (in: firmicutes), assembly GCA_035461045.1. Taxonomy (GTDB): domain Bacteria; phylum Bacillota; class Bacilli; order Bacillales_A; family Planococcaceae; genus Planococcus. The sequence goes on along the minus strand of DATHVY010000299.1, from coordinate 1,526 downwards.
GATCAGGACTATGCCGCTTTTCGCAACCAAGTACTGGAAGCCGCTTCTCCCGCCAAGAAGTCCATTCATGAAATCGGTATTCAAGCTGAATATCCAGAAGACATCCACTGGTGACAAATACAAAAAAACCGTCTGTTCCCCCGTTAAGGGGACAGACGGTTTTTCAATGATTCGCTTAGTTGCCTTTCATTTCGTTTACGTGATCTTCGTTGTTATCGATCCATTCTTGTGCGACTTCTTCAGGGTCTCCACCTTCATCGATCTTAACAATCATCCCTTCCACGTCATCGATTGAAATGTTCCAGTTGCTTAGAAATTCATAAGCTTCCGGAGCGTTTTCTTGTAATTCCGTGTTGGTGATTACTTCAACAGAAGAAGTTTCAAAGAACCCTTCTTCGTTGGTCAATACTTTCAAATCAAATTTATTGAACATCGTGTGTGGTCTCCAACCGTAAAAGATAACCGGTTGTTCCTGATCCATCAGACGCTGAGCTTGCGCGAGCATTCCACCCTCAGAAGAGTTTACATGAGTGAAATCGAATTCATACGCTTCGATAATATTATCGCTTTCCAGCGAAGCGCCAGCTCCGGCTTCAATGCCGTAAAATTCATTATTGAATTCGCCTTCGCGGCCTTCAAGGTCTTCCAGTGTATTGATATCTTCCATATATGTCGGTACTGTCCAGCCTGTATCTGCTTCAGGATAACTTACTGAAGTGCTTTCAATATCGCCTTCGAACTGATCCAAATAAGTTTGATGCATCGGAACCCATGCGTCCATGAATACATCAAGGTCTCCGCGTGACAAGCCCATGTAGACACTAGCTGCATCCGCGTTTGTTTCTACCACTTCATAGCCCATGTCTTCAAGGATCAAACGGGCAACCGTTGTTGGAGGCACCGTGCTTGTCCAAGGCGTTACACCAAACGTAATGGTTTCTTGACTGCCTTCTGAAGCTGTTCCTTGTTCTGTTTCGGCTGTTTCTGACGAACAAGCCGCCAATGTTAATGCGAGTACCCCTGTGAATAAAATCTTTTTCATGTTAAAATTCCTCTTTTCAATTTTTTATTTTTTCTTTGCTAATCCTTGAGTCATGCGGTCCATCAAAATTGCCAAGACGACGATTCCTAAACCGCCGGTCAATCCAAGTCCGACATTCACTGTCGAAATTCCTGATAATACAACGGAACCTAATCCTGGTGCACCGATCATTGACGCAATAACTGCCATAGATAACGCAAGCATCATTGTTTGGTTGATCCCGGCCATGATGGATGGCATCGCCAGCGGAAGCTGCACTTTGTACAGCAGTTGTGATTTTGTAGATCCGAATGCCTTTGATGCTTCTACAACATCAGCCGGAACCTGCAAGATACCAAGCGTGGTCATGCGGACAACCGGCGGCGTTGCAAAAACAAAAGTTGCGATAACTGCCGGCACATTTCCGAGGCCGAAGAGCAGGATTGCCGGAATGAGGTAAACAAAACTCGGCAACGTTTGCATGAAATCCAAAATCGGCCGGACG
>DATHVY010000298.1:0-1580 GCA_035461045.1 Planococcus sp. (in: firmicutes) | reverse complement strand
ATAGTTCGGGTAAAGTGCAGCAATTTGGCTGATTTTCTCTGTCGGCTCATCAAAGCCTTCTGTTCCTTCAACCGCTTGGCTGACAACATCGCTCATTGTGAACGCCATTTCAATTTTATCTTCTTTGATCAAGTTGACGTTTTCAACAGAAGCTCCTGTGGTTTGGGTTCTCGAGTTGACTCCGAATTCTGAGCTGTATGAATCGGCTAATGTAGATCCAATAATATTATAAGGTCCTGAAGCTCCCCCGGTTGCAATCGTTACAATGTTTGCGTCCAGTCCTTCATCGTCTCCACCCTCGTCGCCGGTAGCGTTATCGTCTCCGCCGCATGCCGCTAGTACTAGTGCAGTCGCTGCCGACAGCATGAAAAGGCTTACTTTTTTATTTTTCATAATCATTTCTCCCCCTCGTCTTTTTTATCATTATAGACGAACACTTTAGTAAAGAGAAGTCATCATTTCATTATTCTGATAGAACTGAATAATTCGGAATTTTAAATCACCAAAGATATGGAAAAGTTGTTTCGAAATGGTTTACATGACACATCCTTGTCAAAATCGTTTGATTGTTAACAGAAAAATCGTTTCTCACGAGTGCATTCAATGTCTTTTCAAGCAATTCCGCTATATGATGGAGCTATAATCAGGCTATTTCCCAGCAAAGGATGATCCAACATGAAAGCGCTCTCATATATTTTTGTATTATTGGCAGCGGCTTTTCTTCTTGCCGCATGTTCCGGCACGCAAAATGCCGCAACGGCCGATGGCAATCAAGCTCCTGCTTTCGATCTGGTCGACCTCGCAGGCGAATCCCATGACTTGTCGCAATACGCGGGCGAAGGCGTATACATCAAATTCTGGGCGTCCTGGTGCTCGATTTGCCTCGCCGGAATGGATGAACTCAACGCCTTGGCCGGAGAAGAAACGGATTTCACCGTGCTGACCATCGTTTCACCAGGCGCCAACGCGGAAAAGAACACCGAGAGTTTCACGCATTGGTTTGAAGGCCTCGAAAATACCGAAAACATCCGCGTACTGCTCGACGAAGGCGGAGCCTCTTTCGAAGATTACGGCATCATCGGGTTTCCAACCTCCATTTTCATCTCTTCCGATGGTGAGTTTGTGAAGCGGGTCCAGGGACATGTCGGCAATGATCAAATCAAGGAAGAGTTCGAATCCATCCAATAACGAAAGGCGGTTCATGACAGATGAAACTAAAACACGTTTTCCTTTTCTTCCTCTTTCTGTTGCTGGTGGCAGGCTGTTCATCACTCAACACCACGTCCACTTCTGATACGGGCGGCGGACCGATCGATGAAACAAGTTCCAAATATCCGGAGAATCCGAATATCAACTTGGATTTCGATACCGATTCCCTGGAGGATATTTGGTTGGCCGGCGGCTGTTTCTGGGGCGTTGAAGCATACATGGCCCGCGTGTACGGCGTGTATGATGTGACTTCCGGATACGCCAACGGCAACACTGAAAATCCGACGTATGAACAAGTGATCCGTGAAAACACCGGGCACGCCGAAACGGTGCATGTCCAATATGACCCGGAACGCGTCGAGCTGGAAAAG
>DATHVY010000297.1:0-24377 GCA_035461045.1 Planococcus sp. (in: firmicutes) | reverse complement strand
CCAAATACTCGCCGGCCTGACTCGGTTGCGGCAATTATGCTGTCATCCGGCATTATTTGTGGAAGGATACAGTGGAGGATCCGCTAAATTCGATCAATTGATGGAAATACTGGAAGAAAGCCGCCTTACTGGAAGACGTGTCTTGGTGTTTTCTCAGTTTACACAAATGTTGGGCTTGATTGGACAAGAGTTGTCGAAGGAGGGCATTCCTTTCTTTTATTTGGATGGCCAAACCCCTCCGAGAGATCGCGTAGAATTATGTGACCGCTTCAACGAAGGAGAAGGCAACCTGTTCTTGATTTCGTTAAAAGCAGGCGGTACCGGCTTGAATCTGACGGGCGCCGACACGGTAATTCTTTATGACCTTTGGTGGAATCCGGCAGTCGAACAGCAAGCTGCGGACAGGGCGCATCGCATGGGGCAGAAAAGAACCGTTCAAGTAATCAGGTTGGTGGCGAAAGGAACGATTGAAGAGAAAATCACGGAACTTCAGCTGAAAAAGAAAAACTTGATCGACGAAGTGATTCAGACAGGGGAAGAGCCGTTAAAAGCGATGACCGAAGAGGATATTCGGGAAATTTTGACGATGTAACCAAACAGAACCCCGGGTGAAGAACACGTTAAAAAGTGTTCCCACCCGGGGTTCTGTTTGAAGAAAACTCAGCTTTCTTGTCTCATGATAAAAGCGAGGTGGCGGCCGCTCTTGCGGTCCTCCCGGTAAGAGAACCCGTCTGCACTTTTGAACGTGCATGTCCGGTCCACTCGGATTTGATCCGCTGGAACTCCGGCAAGCTCGCATTGTTTTTTCACGGTCAGTTGATTGTCGATATGGTATTTTCCAGTTTGTTGCTTATAATAAATGAATTGGTCGGCATAGCCGAGTTTCTGGAACTTCAAATGGACATCTTCGTCCACTTCAAACTTTTCCTGGCTCAAAGCCGCCCCGATCTGGACTTGCAGATCTTCCATCTTGCAACCCTCTTCGTTTTTTAAGTGCTCAAAAAGCTTCAGCGTAATTTCTTTCACCGTTCCTTGCCACCCGGAATGGATGACGCCGGTGAGTCCGTTTGTTTTATTATAAAAAATCACCGGCACACAGTCTGCGGCAAAACTGCACAACAGCAAGTTCGGTTCATACGTATAAAGAGCATCTGTATCCGGTATGGCGGTTTCCACTCGATCAGCCCCACGGCCACGGTCTTCCGAGCCTACGCGGTGGAAGTTCGCACTGTGGGTTTGCTTTGCGCAAACGAAATCAGCAAGGCTGCAGTTGAGGTGATCTGCCAGTTTCCTGCGGTTTTTCAAGATTTGAATCGGCGAATCACAAGTATGGAGTGCCATATTATTCGACTCCGGTTCAGTACTTTTCTTCATAGTCATGCCGCTTATCAAGGTGTTTTGGTTGGTGTAAACAGTGATTGTCATTTTTCATCCCCCGCTTTCAATATAGCGAAAGAAGGAGCAAATGTATAGAAAACTGGGATTGGGTAAAAATGCCGAATAATCTGATAAAACATGATAAAATAGAAGCAACTAATGAAGGAGGGTTTACCGTGACAGTAAACGCATATTTAAACTTCAACGGCAACTGCAGGGAAGCGGTCGAGTACTATGCCTCAGTCTTCGAAACACCGGAGCCGGACATTATGAAGTTTGGTGACATGCCGCCTGACCCGGAATTCGATATGTCAGAAGAAACAAAAGAACTCGTCATGCACGTCAGTTTGCCCATCCACGACAGCTATCTCATGTTCTCGGATTCGATGCCAGGCCAACCGGTCACTTTCGGTAAAAACATCAGTTTGACGGTTGTAACAGACGAGTTGGAAAAGATGAAAGCAGAATTCAATAAACTCAGCGAAGAAGGAAAGGTAATCATGCCGATTGATAAAACCTTCTGGAGTCCGGCATACGGCATGCTCGAAGACCGGTTTGGAGTGGTATGGCAGTTTATGTACGACGACGGATCGATGATGGCTGACAGCTGAACGGATAACGATCCGCTCGTGAATAAATAAGCGGATTCAGAAGCTGCATGGCAGCTTCTTTTTTGCTGTGCCCGAGCGCCTTCGTTGTCTAAGCGGGGGCGTCACAGGGTATAATGGAAAGATGAAGTGGCAGCAGAAAAAATCGTTCCCATCTGTGCTTTTTAAAGAAAATCGCAAATTTTTCATGAAAAGGAGAGATGTGCATGAGCACGAGAGAATACTTGAAAAACCTGATAACAGACAGGAACATCGCATCGATAACACCCACCTCCAAAAAAGGAGTGGAAGGAATTTGCCGCAAGATCGACTTCAGCAAAAAGATGGTGCTGGTTGAATATGGACCCGCTACCGGGGTGTTTACAGAATACATCCTCAAACGGATGACTCCGGACTCCATGCTGATTGCAATCGAACTGAACGCTAATTTTGTTCAATATTTACATGACAACTTCAATGATGAGCGATTAAAAGTCCATCATGACAATGCCGGCAACATTAGAGACGTCATGGCAGAACATGGTGTGGAAAGTGCAGATTACGTTTTATCCGGAATCCCATTTACGCTGTTAAGTGTAGAAGACCGGAGGGATGTGATCCGCAAGACCAGCGAGGCATTAAAAGAAGGTGGAAAGTTTTTGCCGTATCAAACCTTTTTCCAAAAAGATGAGCATTTGAAAATTTATTTGAAAGAACATTTTCACGACGTCCAGGACAAATATTTGTTTAGAAACATCCCGCCGATGAGAGTATACGATGCAACCAAATGATTCGAGCTTGCTTTAAGCGCAAAGAAGGAGGGCTGGTTGGCCATGGACTCCAAGGGCATCATGAAAAAAGTACAAAACCGCGTTCCGGATGTGTTGGGAAACAAAAGCTTTTCCAAATTCTCTGTTCTTCTTCCTCTCATTGAAAAGGATGGAGAACTTCATGTTCTTTTCGAAGTGCGCTCGCATCACTTGAGAAGCCAGCCGGGAGAAATCTGTTTTCCGGGTGGACGGATTGATGCGACGGACCTAAGTGAAGAGGAAGCCGCGATCCGGGAAACGACTGAAGAAATCGGCGTCATGGAAGAAGAGATTTCGGAACTGGTTCCACTGGATTATATTGTGTCTCCGTTCGGCATGATTGTGTATACTTTTTTAGGAATTATTGATTCCTCCGTGGACTTCAAACCCAATCCTGCGGAAGTGGACCACGTCTTTACGGTACCTCTCTCATTCTTCAGAGAAAACGAACCCCGAATTTACCGGATGAATTTTGAGATCCATCCAGAGGAAAGTTTTCCATTTGACCTTATTTCGGGAGGGGAAAACTACAATTGGCGGACCCGTGACGTGGATGAGTATTTTTATATCTACAACGATAAAGTCATTTGGGGCCTGACTGCAAAAATCTTGAATCATTTTATCGACATTCTTAAGTAGTGAAGTTGAAACGTGAGCATAATTAATCAGGGGAAGCGGAAACGGTTAAGGTCTATAATCATTTTTTAAGTGCGTGTGATTTTGCACTCTTTTATATATCTGCATAATGATGTATTATTATTCAATAGGACGAAAGAAAAGGGGCGCTGCAAATGACTTCACATAAACTTGAAATCATAGAAAACACAGACAAAAAACCGAAACCGGAACAGGACCAGCTTCCATTCGGCACAACATTCACGGATCATATGTTTTTAATGGAGTACGAAACGGGAAAAGGCTGGCATGATCCGAAAATTATTCCTTATGGACCGATCACATTGGATCCGGCTGCGATGATTTTCCATTATGGGCAGACAGTTTTTGAAGGTATGAAAGCATACCGGACGGAATCCGGACAGATTTTGCTATTCAGACCTGATCAAAACTTCCTGCGACTGAACTTGTCCAGCGAACGTTTAAGCATCCCGCCGATTGATGAAGAACAAGTACTGTCTTATTTATCGGAATTGATCGACCTGGAGCGGGACTGGGTGCCGCATACGGAGGGAACTTCGCTGTATATACGTCCGTTCATCATTGCAACAGATGCGAACTTGGCTGTTGGTCCTGCACAGACCTACAAGTTCATGATCATCCTGAGTCCTGTAGGATCTTACTTCCCTGGCGGTTTGCACCCGGTCATCATTTCCGTGGAAGATAAATTCACGCGTGCTGTAAAAGGCGGTACAGGAATGGCCAAGACGGCAGGTAACTATTCTTCGGGCTATCAGGCGCAAGCCATTGCGAAAAAAGAAGGCAACGCGGATGTGTTGTGGCTGGACGGCATTGAGAAGAAATATATCGAAGAAGTCGGCAGCATGAATATTTTCTTCAAGATCAACGGGGAAGTCCTGACACCAGAGCTGAGCGGCAGCATTTTGAAAGGCATCACGCGCATGTCGATCATCGAATTGCTGAATACGTGGGACATCAAAGTGACGGAACGGAAAATCTCCATCGAAGAAATCTATGAGGCATATGAAGCAGGCCAGGTGGAAGAGATATTCGGCACCGGCACCGCGGCGGTCATCTCTCCGATCGGCGAACTCAACTGGCAAGGAAAGAAATTGATCGTCAACGATCATCAGATCGGTGAGCTTTCCCAAAAGCTTTACGACACCATCACCGGTATCCAAAAAGGTGCCATCGAAGATTCAATGGGCTGGACCGTGGAAGTGAAAGAAACAATCAATCAACATAGCAAGAACTGAAAAAAACCGCCTTTTGCTTTTCAGCAGAGGCGGTTTTGATTTTGGAGAGAACCATTCACCATTTCCAAAATTTACACAAACTTCACGAAAGCCCTACTTCACCTTAACGTTCAAGAACTATATTGAAGCCATCTGATAGAAGGAGGCTGGAAATATTGTCTCATTCAAAAGAACGGCAAGATCAAACACAACAGATTTTGGTGATGGGACTTGCATTTGGATTGTACGGCATCTCCATTTTGATCGCAGAAAGGATGCCGCCACTCTTTCTGGGACCGTTTGAACTGTCAATGGAGTATGCGTTTTTTCTGCCACTGATTCTTTGTATATTCTTCCATCCTTTTTATGCGGCGGCCGGAGCGGCACTTGCGGAACTGGTGATTGGCAGCATGGTCTTTGGGCAATTTGAAGGTTTTATGATGATTGGCCGTTTTCTCGCATTGTTCGCAGCGCTTTGGCTGGGTGGAATGATGGTGAAAAATCCGCGCGACAAAATTCAAATCGCTGTGGCGGCGTTAGCTGTGGTGCTCCTCTTTCAGTCAGCGAACATGGTGATGAGCCTTCTGCAACTCGCCGCAGCAAGCAAAAACCTTGCGGCAGTACCTGGCTTGTCGCAATTGCTGATTATTATGGAAGGGTTTGTTTTTTTCAAGACCGTTCTCGTATCCGGATTGTTGTATACCATTTTGCCAACCATACTGCTGGTCCCGTACTTGTCCCGAAACTCAGGGCGAAGCCAGCTGGAAAGGAACATGGAAATCAAAATGCTGAAACCGGTGAGATGAGGCTACAAACACAAAAAGAAAAACCACCTTTCCCGATGCACTTCTGGCATCGGGAAAGGTGGTTTTTTCGTTCAGCGAATGATTCGTTTCGCACGTGCATTGGTTTTGTAAGTCTGCCATACCGTGAAAAGGATCGACAAGACGGCCAATATGAGAAATGTCAGCGAAATCGGTCTCGTTAAAAATAGAGTCCAGTCCGGGTTTGCCATGACAGCTCTTCTCAAGTTGACTTCAGCAATCGGGCCAAGGATTACGCCGATAATTGCGGGAGCCAATGAGAAGTTATATTTCGTGAACAAGTAACCAATGATTCCCATGGCGAGAAGGATGTACAAATCGGTCGCTCGATTGTTCAAGACAAATGTTCCGATGACACATAACACAATAATGACCGGCACTAATACATGCATCGGGACTTGCGTAACCTTCATGAAGTAGCGGATACCCAAAAATTGAGTGATCAGCATCCAGAAAGAAGCGACCAGGAATGCGAAGAAGATGCCTCCCACGACGTTGGGTTCGTTGACAATTAACAGCGGTCCAGGAGTAATGCCATGAACCATGAGGGCTGACAGGAGAACAGCGGTAACAGCGGACCCTGGAATCCCCAATGCAACAGTCGGAATCAAGTCTCCTCCTACTGTAGAGTTATTGCCGGCTTCCGAGGCGATGACGCCTTCTTCACAGCCTGTACCGAATTTCTCCGGATGTTTAGACCATTTTTTAGCTTGGTCGTAAGCGACGATATTGGCGATGCTTCCGCCGGCTCCAGGAATGGCACCGATGATGGAACCGATAAAGGAAGAGCCGATTAACGTACCGGGTTTGGACAGCACGGTTTTCATCGTTTTCAGCGGCTGTAGGATAAACTTGATATTCTTAAGTTTATCTTCCTGGCGCTTGCGATCATCTTTCTCTCTTTCAGAACGTTCCAATGAGACAAGGAGACGGGAAATGGCGAACATGCCAATCAGTACTACAAGAAATGGAATGCCAGCGCGCAGCGCCCTGATGTCAAAGGAGAACCGTGAAATCCCCGAGATCGGATCGGCTCCCACCGTGGCAATCAGAATGCCGAACAATCCGGCAATCAGCCCTTTAATGATCGAATCGCCTGTAACGCTGGCGATGATAGTCAGGGACACAACAATGAGAGAGAACATCTCCCAGGGACCGAGCATCAATGCGAACCGCGAGATTTGGGGTGCGATGGAAATCAATAGAAAAAAGCTGACGATGGAACTTAAGAAAGAAGCCCAAATTCCGATGGATAACGCTTTCCCTGGTTCCCCATTCTGAGACATCGGGTAAGCATCGAACGTAGTTGCGATGGAAGAAGGTGTACCTGGAATGCCAAGCAAAGCAGCACTGATGAGTCCCCCTGACATCCCGCCGACAAAAACACCAATCATGGCGGAAACACCAGCCACCGGGTCCAGTCCGAAAGTCAGCGGCAAGGTCAGTACGATGGCCATCGCCACTGTAAAGCCGGGAATCAGTCCAGCCAATATGCCGACAATGACCCCCAATAAGATGATCAGCAAGATGCGGATTTGAAACACTTCCGAAACACCGAGAATTAATAAATCAAACAAATGAAAAACCTCCTTTCCCAGGCACTAGAAGAACAAACCGGATGGGAATCTGACATGCAAAACATTCTCGAAAAAGGTATAGGTGGTTAACGTGACGACTAAAGCGATCACAGAAATAATGACGATGTCCTTTTTGGTCTTAGGGCCAAGAACATATCCTGTAATAATGATGAAAAGAATCGTTGTGATGATAAAACCGATCACCTGCATCAAGAGGATATAAACGAACAGACTGGCTAACGTGAAAAGCACAAACTTATATTCCGGATAAAGACCTTTCAGGTAGGTCTTGGTATCCATCTCTTTCAGATCGGCTCTTCTGCCAATCAGTTTTTTCAGGTTGGAAAGGATCAGTATCAATGAAAGCAGAGCCAACAGGAAGGCAATGGCGCTTGGAAATGATCCGGCATTCAACTGTGCTTCGTTCGTCGGGGGAAAAACCCCTGCTTGCGTATAAATCACAACGCTTAAAATTATCAACAAAATTCCAATGACGATTTCTCCCATTTTCATCCCCCTCCATTTCTTGTCGCTGTGGGTTGGCGGTTTTATAACGTAAAAAGGGGTCTAAATCCGACCCCTTTTTAAACCCAAACTTTTATTCATTGATTTCTGCGGATATTTCGCTAATGATCGCATCCTGTTCTTCAAGATGTGCGCGGTAATCTTCCGGACCCATGAAATTCACTTCTGAACCGATATTTCGGATTGAATCGATGAACTCTTGGTCATTGGAAGCATCTTCGAATGCCTGTCCAAGAATGTCAATAATTTCAGGATCTGTTCCTGCAGGGGCGACATAGCCTCTGACAAGACTCATGATCAGGTCATAGCCTTCTTCATTAAAAGTCGGAACGTCCGGCAAGCTCTCTGAACGTTCAGGTGTGCCGATGGCGATAAATTTCATATGGCCAGCTTCAACAAAATCATTCGCGGAAGCATAATCCACTATCGCAGCGTCAATATGCCCGCCTGCTAAAGCCTGAATTGCTTCTGTCAATCCTTCGTAGCCTACCAAGTTGTATTCGATATCCAACTCACGGCCAAGAAGCTCTACCCAAATGCGTGGAATGCCAGCTATCGTTCCTCCGAATCGGACTTCCTGGCTTTGGCCGTATTCAACAAATTCTTCTAGTGTCTCGACTCCAAGATCGTTGGAAACGGCCAGGATCTGATCGGAAGAAGACATGGCGGCAATCGGTTCAAAATCATCATAATTGATCGGTGTGATGTCGGTATGATGGGCGACCAGCAGTCCTTCATGTACTTGCCCGATGTTATAGCCGTTCGCCTCTTTTTCTTCCAGCTCCTCGAGACCGACAGTTCCGCCAACTCCAGGAAGGTTTACCACAACGAATGAAGTATCGATATGATTCTGCGTATGTTCAGCCACAAGACGTCCTTCGATATCACTGCCTCCGCCAGGCGCCCAAGGAATGGTCAGTTCAATTTCCCGGGTTGGAAAATCCTCCGCGGATTCGTCGCCTCCGCCGCAGGCTGCCAATCCCAAGGCTGATAAAGATAAGATGCTCAAGGTGATCGTTTGCTTCATTTTATTCGTTCTCATAAAAACTCCCCTTTTCCTATGGGCTGCGTACAGTCCATTTTTACTTGAATTGATATAATTATCTGAATCATTGTGTAATTATAACCTCGTCTGTATATACAGTCAATAACTAAAACAAGAAAAAATCTTTCTTTAAGATACTTTTTTTAAAATTAATAATTCATTTTGGTCATTTTAAATTATAATTTACATCATTTGTTAATTATTCATTGCTAGATGGACTGGTAGCAGGAAGTGGGTTTGGAAAATCATTGCATAATCAATATTTCAAAGGGCGGCGGGTACAATGCGGGCCGTACTTAAAATTGTCCACCATTTTTAGTTATTATGGCATACAAAAAAACCGTTTAATTTAGTGGAAATAAAGTATAGTTTACTTATAGAAGAGATTTATGTGAGAGCTTGAATAATAGACACTAAAATAAATAAATTCATGAGGAGAATGGGGATGAAAAAGACGAAAGGGGTATTCATAACAGCATTGGCAGTTGGACTCTTATTCTTATCGGCAGGCAACTCTACTTTTGCGGAAACCTCCAACATGACCGGCCTGAGTGATCAGGAAACCGACCAAGTCATCGTGACGTTCAAAGAAGGCGAAGAGACTGGAGCATTACTGGAACAACTGGATGTCACTGAGCTCGAAACGGATCCGACGGTCACGATCAAAGTTCCGGAAGAGGAGGAACTGGAGCAATTCATGAAGGAACTGGAAGAAAAGGATGAAGTGGAAAGTGTGGAGCCGGATTATTTAATCGAGTTGTATTACACGCCAAATGACCCTCACATCTTTACCCGTCAATATCATCTTCAGAAGATCGGCGCCAATCGCGCTTGGTTCTTAACAAGAGGTTCTCCTAACGTCATTGTTGCGGTTTTGGACAATGGGGTGGATGTAAACCACATTGATTTAAAGGGGAGACTGGTTGCTCCGTATGATATAGTGGCGAAAAGCAGCACGAAGATCGTCAATGGGGAGCATGGTACTCATGTGACCGGTATCATTGGAAGCTCCATCAATAACGGTGTTCTAGGCGCTGGGGTTGCCCCGGGTGTCAGCATTATGCCGATCAACATTTTTAACGGCCCATTCGCATACACGTCCGATGTGGTAAAGGCGCTCGATCATGCCGTCCGAGGTGGTGCGAAGGTTATCAATTTAAGCATCGGCAATTATCAGTTCAGCAACGCGTTTAATGATGCGGTCCAGAAAGCTTATAACAGTGGTGCCATCGTGGTGGCAGCAGCGGGCAATGAGTCGACCGACCGGCCTCATTACCCGGCAGCGTATGATAACGTAATTTCAGTGGGATCGACAACCGCGACTGATAAGCGGTCCAGTTTTTCCAATTTTGGCCGGCATATCGACTTGACGGCTCCGGGCAGCGACATCTATTCCACATTGCCAGGCGATGGTTTCGGTCCAATGAGCGGAACCTCGATGGCGGCTCCTATCGTATCCGGTGTGGCCGCGTTGGTATGGTCGCAGGAACCAGCGCTTTCCAATCGGGAAGTGATAGCGCGGTTATTTTCTTCAGCGGATGATCTTGGTACGGCCGGTAAAGATATTTATTTCGGCCATGGCCGAATTAACGCAAAAAATGCCTTAAACATTCCGAAAATCGCGGTTCCCCAAGTGGACCGATTAACAGACCAATCATCTGCTTTGACGGGCACGGTCCCATATGAGATCAGCAATGCAACTGTCACGGTCACCAATCAGAGGGGAAAAGTCATCACTTCCAAAGGCGGCATCAATGGCATGGTGAAGTTTACGGTGCCTATCCCACTGCAATCCGGCGGCACGGTGCTGTATGTGACAGTATCAGGAACCGATGGCAGTGAAAGTGCAAAAGTGAAAATCACGGTAGCGGATGTGACACCTCCTGCAATGCCTACAGTGAACGTTGTTGCGGACAATGCAGTTTCAATCAGTGGGAAAGCCGAAGCCGGCGCACGGGTTTATGCGGCAGTCGGAACTCGGGTAATTGGAGAAGCTGTAGCGGCAAATGGCAGTTACACGATTCCAATCGCCAAACAAAAAGCCGGCACGGGCATAGTGATTTACGCGGTTGACGCTGCAGGCAATAAGAGTGCAAGCAGAACGGTGAAAGTGATCGACAAAACACCGCCGGGCTTGCCATCAGTCAATGCGGTTCATGATAATGCCACAGTTGTTTCAGGAAAAGCGGAAGTGAACTCAAAAGTATATGTGCTGGCGGCTGGAAAATTGATTGGGGAAACGACAGCGGCAAAAGGATCTTACAGTTTGAATATTCCAAAGCAGAAAGCGGGAACGGCGATTGCCGTTTATGCAGTTGATGCGGCAGGCAACAAAGGGAATAGCCGAACTGTTAAAGTAATCGACAAAACACCACCTCCTGTTCCGACTGTGAATGCCATTCACGATAATGCGTTGGCTATTACCGGCAAAGCGGAAAACCGCGCGAAAGTCTTTGCCTATGCCGGCACTCGGAAAATCGGGGAAGCGATTGCGGTCAACGGAGTCTTCAGCATCCAAACGGTCAAGTTAAAAGCGGGGACTGTGGTTACAGTTCATGCAGTGGATGCGGCAAACAACAAAAGCGCCAATCGAACAGTGAGGGTTATCGACAAAACGCCTCCTGCAGCTCCAACTGTTTACAGAGTCACCAACAACTCGGTGTTTGTTTCCGGCAAAAGTGAACGAGGTGCCACTGTTTACGTATACAGCGGGACAAATAAGCTGGGACAGGTCGCAGTGGACAGCAACGGCAATTATAAAATGAAAATCAAAGCTCCGAAAACAGGGGAACTCTTGCGGATCCATGCACAGGATGCCGCGGGAAATAAAAGCAAGCATCGCTTTGTCAGAGTGGCACAAGCCGGAACCGCCAAAGCTGTGATTGATTACCGGAATCTGATCTATTTATTGTTTAAGCCATCCTTATAGAGGGTGGTTTTTTTGCTGGAGATCATATTTCCCGGGAAATAATTGCCCGCTAACAACTGAACCCCCCGGAATCCTTGGATTCCGGGGGGTTACTTATGACATCTTCACTTTAAGCCAGCCTCTGACACTGTTGATGAACCAGACGGCATCGGCGTTTTTCAAGTCGCTCACGAATAGAACTTTTTCTTCAATCTTTCTCTCGTCGAGCAGCGCTTGCCGATAGGTGCCGGCCAATAACCCTGAATCGATGGGCGGGGTGAAGAATTTTCCGTTCTGCTCGAGGACCAGGTTGCCGATGGTGAACTCTGTCAGTTCCTCGCGTTCGTTCCACAGCAGCACAGAGAATGCACCCTTGGCATCGTTTTGCTGTTGTTCATATATTCCGCGGTTGGTGGTCTTGTGAAACAAGAAGGGGTTGCGGCTGTTGACAGGATTCGCACTCAGTACGCAGTGAATCGGCTCTGCCACCTTTGAAACAGGTTCCGTGCTTATTTCCAACTTACCGTCCTTATCTGCAAGTACGCGAACTTTATGAAGGCCTTGCGGATGCCTCGCCGCACATTCGTCCAGTTCACCCTCCAATTTTTCCAGATCGATCCGGAACTTGAAATAGCGTGCGGAATCCGTGATACGGCTCAGGTGATAGGAAAGCAGGGGGAACTGTCCGCCTTCCAACTTCATGGACTCCAGCAGAGAAAACGCTGGGCGACGTTCATCCAGCAGACTCGCTTTCGTTCTCAGTTCCTGGTATTCTCCGTCAGCAGTCGAGTCCCATGTAATGCCGCCTCCGACACCATATGAAGCGGTTTGGTTCTGCCGGTCCACAATCACCGTCCGGATCGGCACGTTAAAAATGGCCTCCCTTTCCGGTGTGATGAACCCGATAGCGCCACAATATACTTCCCGTGGCGATTGTTCCAACTCGGCAATGTAACTCATCGTGCTGATTTTCGGTGCACCAGTAATGGAGCCGCAAGGGAACAACGCCTGAAACCAATCGAAAACCGTGGAGTCTTCTTCAATATCCGCTTCGATGGTCGAAGTCAGCTGATGGACGGTCGGATAGGTTTCCGCTTCGAACAACTCCGTAACTTGGACGGTACCGGATTTCGCCAGTCGGCCGATATCATTGCGAAGCAGGTCCACAATCATCAGGTTTTCCGCTTGTTCTTTCGGAGATTCTTTCAGCAGCTGCAAATTCGCTTCGTCTTCTTCGAGGAAACGCCCTCTCGCGGCCGTTCCCTTCATCGGTTTTGCTGTCAGCCTCGAGTTTTTCACTTTGAAAAAAAGTTCCGGTGAGGCAGACAGAAAGCGGTAATTGCCCAGATTCAAGTAAGCGCTGTAATCCGATTGCTGATTACGTGCCAATTGGCGGTAAAAAGAAAAGTCGCTTCCCGAAAAATGGGCTTTCAGCCGCTCCGTATAATTCACTTGGTAGGTATGCCCTTCCAAAATAGCATCTTTGATCTGTTGGATGGCTTCCTTGTATTTTTGGGGAGAACCATCCATTTTCCAGTCCGATGCCTTATAGTCTTCGTTTTCATCGATATCCAACGAAGAGGCAGGTGCTTTGAAAATGCCGAACCAGATCAAAGGAAGCGTGGAATCGGGATGAACCTGCATCTTCGCATGGAAGGCAGGTGCGGCTTCATAAGATACGAAACCCGCCGCATAGAAGCCGTTTTGGATCGCTGTCTCCACTTGTTCCATGACGCTTCGGACCTCATCCAGCTTGTTGGTTTGTAAAATTCGGACAGGGTCTGTGAAAGCGACCGGACGAATAATGCCTTGCTCGTCACGGAATTCATACAGCAGTGATGGGATTTTCATTTTCCAGCCCTCCCGTCTTTTTCTGTTTCCAAGCCAAAGCATCTTCAAAACAATTCTTCAGCATGGGAAAACCATCGATTGTCAGGATGGATTCCGGATGAAATTGGATGCCGGTGACTGGCAAGGTTCGGTGCTGGACGGCCATGATCGCTCCGTCATCCGACCGCGCTGTGATCACGAGGCACTCGGGCCACGCGTCTTGAACGGCGGCAAGCGAATGATAGCGGGTGACGTTCGTGGGGTTCGGAATGTTCGCGAAAATGCCCTGGCCGTTATGGTGGATGGATGAAACTTTGCCGTGCATTGGTTGTGCACCTTTATCAACACGCCCGCCGAAATGTTCGATGATGGTTTGATGCCCAAGACAAACTCCCAACACCGGAATTCGATGACTCAGTTGGCTGAGCACGTCCCGGCTGACGCCGGCATCCTCTGGTCTTCCCGGGCCGGGGGACAGGACGATCAAATCGGGCGATATTTGCTCAATTTCTCCGGCGGTGATGGCATCTCTTTGGAAGACTTCCACCCGCGAAGAAAGCTGCAGAAAATATTGAACTAAATTATATGTGAAAGAATCATCATTATCGATAATCAAAATCATTGAAATCACCTCAGTACTTCATGATAACAAGCCAGTCCTATTATACTCCAATCCAAGCGGGTTATGCGCATACAAGTAGGAAGTAAAGAATTTCGATGAGAGAAACCGATTAGCTGATCATGAAGACTGGTTTTTGTAGTTAATTTCATTTTTTTAAATAAAGTTTCCTATCGTTTGCCTTGACTGCATGAAATGATTTTCAAAGTGGCGGGACACCTTTCATGTCAAAGGATTGAATGAAATAAAAATACTAGAAATATCAAAATAAATGCACTTATTTAACTGAAAGTTCCATAAAATCGGGTATGTGCGTTTGCTTTCTAAGGTGAAGTCTCCCATACTTATGAAATCGTGTGTTTCATTCCTGCAGTGATCATTCACTTAATGAAACATCAATCGGCCGGTTTAACAGTTTATGATCAACAAATGAAGCAAGACCCATAGGACCGTTTTTTTCAAAGGAAAAATCAAGGTCAACGGTTTCTTGCCTTCATTTCTGCGCAACGGATGCAGACAAACGATATTCTCTCCAGAAAGCTTAATGATACGTGGATAAAATAAGGTTTAGTGTATAAATATTCACTTAATGTTTCTCTTTATCCATTTGAAAGTTGAGTTACAGAGATAATTTTGAGAAAAAAGAAATGAAATATGACTAAATAGGCATTTTCAACATTGACTAAAAATGCATAGTAGTGCATAATAATGCTTATTCGTTGTTCAAAGAGATTTCTGGAGTATTGAAGAGAAGATTTCTAACAATAATCGGGGGTGACCATTGAGTGAAGAAGAAAAGAATCGTAGTTAAAATAGGAAGCAGTTCTTTGACGAACATAAATGAAGGACTCTGCATCGAAGCGTTGCGGGAACATGTGGATGCGATTGCGCGCTTAAAAAGCTTTGGACATGAAGTCATTTTAATTTCATCAGGAGCAGTAGCAGCCGGTTTTGCCGATCTTGGCTATCCCACACGACCAGTCACGATGGTAGGAAAGCAAGCAGCGGCCGCAGTAGGGCAGGGCTTGTTGATGCAGGCTTATACGGATGAATGCAAACGTCACGACATCGTAGCGGCCCAGTTGCTGCTGACGCGACAGAACATACTGGTCCATGATATGTACAAAAACGCCAATGCGGCGATTACTGAATTGTTAAGAAGAAACGTATTGCCGATCATTAACGAAAATGACTCCATTTCTGTCAAAGGAATGACATTCGGCGACAACGACATGTTATCTGCTTTGATCAGTGGCCTCGTCCATGCCGATTTCCTGATGATCCTTACAGACATCAATGGAATTTACGGCGAAAACCCACATACTAACCCTGAAGCAAAAAAATATAACTTCCTCCCAGAAATTCACACCGAGTTAATCGATGCAACATCAAGCGAAGGTTCAAGCGCAGGTACTGGCGGTATGAAATCCAAAGTGGAAGCAGCAAGAACAGCTCTGGATTTGGGCGTCCAGGTATTTATCGGTACCGGAACCGGCGATGAGAAATTAGTAGATATATTGGAAGGCAAGGGCGATGGAACCTATATCGGGATGGCTTCGCAAGCAACGGTAAAAAATTCAAAACAATGGCTTGCGCTTCATTCCATTCCGAAAGGGAAAATTGAAGTCGACCGAGGTGCGGAAGACGCAATCTTAAAACAAGGGAAAAGCTTGCTTCCGGTAGGCGTCACAAAAATCAGTGGCACTTTTGTGGTCAACGACGTAGTAGAAGTCGTAAGCGTGAGCGGTACAGTAATCGGAAAAGGCCAAGTGAATTATTGTTCCGAAGAATTATCCAAAATCAAAGGCCTGCCAAGCAAAGAAGCAATGGCCAGAGCCAACAACGGCCATCAAGTAGTTATCCACCGCAACCAGTGGATCGGCCAAAACGAAAGGGGCATCATAAAGAATGAACCAATCCATCCAAACATTACCATCCAATGAGCTGATCCAAAAAGCCAAAAAATCCAAAGAAGCGGCAGCGGCACTCGCCAAAATGACGACGCTTCAAAAAAATGAGGCATTGCGGGCAATATCAGCTCAGCTAATGAAAGAAAAAGAGTTTATCTTAAAAGAAAACCAAAAAGATCTGACAATAGGCAAAGAAAAAGGCATGAACGACTCTTTGCTCGACCGTTTAAGTTTGGATGAATCCCGCCTGCAGGATATGGCAGATGCACTTCTTCTATTAACTGAACTGTCGGATCCAGTGGGTGAAGTGCTTGAACAATGGACCCAGCCGAATGGTCTCCAAATGTCGCAGATTCGGGTTCCGATCGGTGTTGTTGGCATGATTTACGAAGCTCGGCCTAACGTGACGGTTGACGCTTCAAGCCTTTGTTTGAAAACAGGGAACGCAGTTCTGCTGCGCGGCAGCTCGACAGCCATCCATTCCAACAAAGCCCTCGTTGGAGTGATTCATCACGCGCTGGCAGAAACGGATTTGCCGGTTGAAGCAGTTCAACTGATCGAAGACACAAGCCGTGAAACAGCTTCCGAGATGTTCAAGCTGAACGAATATTTGGACGTGCTCATCCCGCGTGGGGGTGCGAAGCTGATTCAGACGGTGGTGGCAAACGCTACAGTCCCGGTTCTCGAGACCGGCGCCGGCAACTGCCATGTGTTCATCGATGAAACCGCCGATGTCGCAATGGCAATTGATATCGCCATCAACGCCAAAGTTCAACGGCCTTCCGTCTGCAACTCATGCGAATCCATTTTGGTGAACGAAGTATGGGCCAAAGCGCATCTTCCGGAACTGATTGACGCACTTCAGCAGCAAAACGTGAAGATTCACGGAGACGGCAGCGTCCAACAATATGGAAAAGAAATCATCCCCGCCAATGAAGAGGACTGGGGTACAGAATATCTGGCTTTGGAACTGTCCATGAAAGTGGTCGGATCGGTGGATGAAGCCATTCAGCATATCAACCGATACGGAACAAAGCATTCCGAGGCGATCATTTCGACGGATGCCGAGAACATTGAAAAGTTTTTCAATGAAGTCGATGCGGCGGCAGTCTATCACAATGCCTCCACACGCTTCACGGACGGCTTCGAGTTCGGATTCGGAGCGGAAATCGGCATCAGTACCCAAAAACTACATGCCCGCGGACCGATGGGCTTGCCGGCTCTGACTTCCACGAAGTATTTGGTTAAAGGAACTGGTCAGATAAAATAAGAGGAAAGACCGGAAGGCTATGTGCCTTTCGGTTTTTTTATTTATATTTCCTGATTTTGAACAGGGAAAGTTTGTGCGAAAAACTATACAAACGATGTGTGAATTTTATATACAAAAAATAACATTTCCGAAAATTGTTATAAAATCAATTTACATCCTAACTCGATTCTTGAATCGGTAAGTTATGAAAGTTTATCTAAAGGGGAGTTTATATGAACTCTACTAAACTAATGCTATTAGGAATTGCTTTAATGCTAATTGCAATATACATACCACATGAACCAGCTTTTAGAATTGGCGGAGCAGAAATTTTTCTTTTAGGTAGTGGATTTATCATAGTAATCTTAGGGTTTTTAAGGAAGGATAAAAAGGAAATTTTGTAGACACTTTATTCGATAGACGTGTTCTTTCGCTAACTAGTTGAACAAAGCTAATAAAACCTCTAAGTTTTTTTATTGGCAAGGGCTTTTAATGAAAGGACATGATTGGAGACGGAAGTGGATGACAAAGATTCCTTATCCGCTTCGCGACTTAGGGGAAGCTTCCCGCCATGAGCCAGTCAGCTTACGCTGATTGTCTCATGGCTTCAGCCACCCCGGGGCGCCGCTTCAGCTAAATCATGAGGTTCTATGTTTTGGTGGGTGAGATGCTAGTGTTGCATTCTTTCAAACTAGATCTTTATGAGGAGATGGCTGATCGCCTGCGCGATTCAGCCGTTTTTGTTGTTTAGGGGTGGATTTTTTACAAGTTGGATTTAGTGATGTGCCTGATGAAAGTTCGAAAGTGCCGGTTGGAGAGGAGGAAGTGCCTGATGGGAAGTCAAAAGTGCCTGAAGAAAATGAAGATGCTGGTTGAGAGCAAGAAAGTGCCTGATGAAAGTTCGAAAGTGCCTGTTGGAGAGGAGGAAGTGCCTGATAGGAAGTCAAAAGTGCCGGAAGAAAATGAAGGTGCTGGTTGAGATTAAGAAAGTGCCTGATGAAAGTTCAAAAGTGCCTGTTGGAGAGGAGGAAGTGCCTGATAGGAATCGAAAAGTGCATGAAGAAAATGAAGGTGCTGGTTAGAAACAAGAAAGTGCTGGATTGGAAGTGGAAAGTGCCTGTTAAGCATTCGACCTGGAGTGTAGATGAAAAAGTTTTAAAGAAATTGATGACAATATTAAATTTTCCTTATTACTTCAACTTAATATAAGAAGCTGGGCGCATTGCGACCAGCAGCCATTATCTATAACTCTCCCGAAAAGAAGTGACGCTCCAATTCTCCGCTTTTAAGAAGGTGAACCCCACCAACCAGCGAATCGGCGCAGCTGCCTGGCTCGCGACGAAAGCCTTTCCCAAAGCCGAAAGCGGCTGGATATCAATGATTTGCATGATGAAAGTGCCTGATAGAACTCTAAAACTCAACAAAAAAACTGCCAGGAAGGAAATCTCCCGGCAGTTTTTTTTCGTTAATTAACCCTCTGTCTTCGTACGATGATGATTCCACATCATGAAGCGGTAGCGGATCGTGCAGCCGATGCAATAACCCATCAGCGCAACAATCGAAGCCGCTGCGACCATCAAACTGAACACGAAGCCGAGCGTGGTGAACCCGAAGAAGAAAAACAAAAGGGCAAAGCCGATGCTGACAGTGGCTATCCACTGATTGAACATTTGCTGGGCCTTGTCTTCCTGTACATATTGATTCGCCGGTTTTTTCAGGAATTTTCTTCCTGTCAAAATCACCGGATTTTTTCCGCTCAACAAAGTATATAAGCCGATTACGAAAGGTAGCAGCAAAATCGCTTTATGAAACACAAGAGCCAGAATAACGGCCGTTGCGATAAATACCTGATTGGTCTGGACTAATGGTTTTGGAATTGTCATGAGATGGCCTCCTTGGACTGAACTCTATTATACCAAGTTTACCACTTGGTATAAAGGGTTTAGCTTGGGAGTCACATCAATTGGCTGATAAATATAGAGGCAATTCCGAAATAAATAAGCAAAGAAAGAATATCATTGATGGTAGTGATCAGAGGGCCTGAAGCCACAGCAGGATCAATATTCAACTTATAAAGAATCAGCGGAATGATGGTTCCCGCAAGCGTACCGATGATCAATGTGAAGAACAGCGAGCTGCCTACGACAAAGCCCAACGTTAAATTGCCAAGCCAGACATAAGCGATCAACACGATCAAAGCCGAACAAATTACACCGATGATGAGTCCGACCCGGAACTCGCGGAGGATCAGCTTAATGGTTTGTTTAAAATTCAGTTTTTGCGAGACCAATCCCCGCACCACAACCGCCAGCGACTGAGTTCCTGTATTCCCGGTCATCCCGGCAATCAATGGCATAAAGAAAGTCAAAGCCACAGCCGTTTCCAACGTTTCTTCGAATCCGCTGATGATTCCGCCTGAAATAAGTCCGATAAACAGAAGAAGGATAAGCCAGGGAAGTCGCCGATATGCAGCTGTCATGGATTTAGTGTTAAAGTCGATGGATTTACCGGAAGCCGATAGCTTTTCGATGTCTTCATTGGCTTCCTGCATGACGACGTCAATCAAGTCGTCGACCGTTAAAATTCCTACTAAGGTATTGTCTTTTTCTACAATCGGCAACGTGACGAAGTCGTATCGTCGGATCAGGTTGGCGGCTTCTTCCTGGTCCGTCAGCACGTCTGCTTTTACGACCCGATTGTACATGACTTCTTCGATCCGGTCGTCGAGCTCACCGAGGATCAGGTCTTTATAGGAAACCACCCCAACCAGCTTTTTCTCTTCGTCAACTACATATAAATAGTTGAGATACTCAGCCAGCTCGGCAAAATCCCTGATTTTATCAACTGCTTCCCGGATAGTATAGGTTCTTGGAATCCAGACATAGCGGTTATTCATGAGACGTCCAGCCGTCTCCGGCGGATAATTCATGATATTCTGGACAATTAAAGACTCATCCTGGTTCATCTGTGACAATAGTTCTTCGATTCGATCCGGTTCCATATCTGTTAAAAGTGAGACCAAGTCGTCATTATCCATTAGATCGAGTACTTTGGAGGATTGCTCCATGCCCATTTTATATAGCACATCGATTTGTTCCTCTTTATCCAGTTCCTTCATCAATTCGGTAAGCTGCTTGACCGTTAAGTAAGAAATGAATTTATTGCGGTGCTTTGAGGGAATATGATGGAAATGCTCAGCCATGTCATAGGGCTGAAGCTCTTCCATGATTTCCTGGAATTCAATGATCTTTCCTTCTTTCAAGACTTTCAGCAGCAAAAGCGTGATTTCGTTTTCAGCCATAGCGATGGACATCTTAATCCCTCCTTCGTTTCATAAATATTCTTTCATTAGTATAGAACAAAAAGTGAAATGAAAGAATTAATCGATTAGTTAAAGAATGAAAGTCAGTTTCATAAAAAATGTATAAATATGCTAAAAATAAATAGACTTAATATCTTCCCTCAACTATACTGAAAAAAATCTGAAAAAGGCAAACTTCACCGAAAGGGGAGGACGCAAAGCCATGAGCCTACCTGTTCTTTGAACAGACGGTCGTCAGGCTACCTGGTTCTCTTATCTGAGCCGAGGCGTGCAGAATGGAGGCCAGTTTGATGAAAAGAAAATGGATGGTTGGGGTGTTGATTTTGTTTCTGATAGGGAACTTTGCATTTGGAGCAGAAGCGGCAGAACCGCAAACAAAGGCCACATGGCTATGGAATCCTTGGATGATCAACAATGACGAAGCAGGAACGTTGGATTTTCTGGTAAGTAAAGACGTGAATAAAGTCTATCTTCAAATCGATCCGGATATTCCAAGTAGCGTATACCAGAGCTTTAATGCAAAAGCAGCTGAAAAAGGCATCGATATATTGGCGTTGGACGGCGCTCCTGATTGGGTAGCCCCGAAAGGTGAGGCAAAACAAACCAAATTAATGGCGTGGCTTGCTGACTATCAAAAGAACTCAACAAACCCTCAGCAGTTCAAGGGAATTCATTTGGATGTGGAACCCTATCTTTACAGCGGATGGAAAATGAATCAAGCCAAGACGATCACTTCTTTCCAATCCTTATTGGTTAAAGCTAAAAACAGTGCAGCTGCACTAGGGCTTCCATTGGAAGCGGACCTGCCTTTCTGGTTCGACGAAATCTCCTATAAAAACACACACGGCAAAGGGGTGTTGGCGGAATGGGTGATTGCAAAGACAGACGGAGTAACGTTAATGGCATACCGCGATACAGCACCCATGATCATCGAAATCGTAAAAAATGAAGTGGCTTATGCCAAAAAGCATGGCAAACTGATCATCATTGGTGTTGAAACGGGATACACGGATGAAGGCAATCGGGTCTCTTTCTACGAAGAGGGGGAGGCATATATGAATGGGCAACTGACCCTCGTTCAAATTCATTACAGCGGTGCTGGGGGTTTTGGCGGAATCGCGGTGCACCATGTGGACAGCTGGAAGCAACTGAAACCTTAATCCAAAACAGCGCTTGCACTCAAGCGCTGTTTTTAATTTGAAGAACTGGAAAAATGTTATGTAAATAGTTTCATGATAAACTTAAATAAAATGATATTATTATCCATTTTTTACGAATGTAAGTAATGAAGAGGATATACGTCGGAAAGGGGCTTGAGTCATGCTGCTGGTATTTATTTGGATTGTTGTCGTTTTACTCGGTCTGCAATTGATGTTGCTGGCACTAGTGATCACTTCAAAAATCCGCTCGCTGCGGCGGGAAGGCGTGGTTGAAGAGCAAATTGAGGCAAAAAGTTCTCACTTTATCGCATATATTGAAGGAACCACAGATTCCGCACCAGAACTTGATATAGGATTGAAATGGCGAAATTCTGTAGTGGAAGGAATATTGGATCGGATCTCTTCATCCTTCGAGGAAGAAACGGCGAAAAAAAGGCTGTCGGAACTGGCCGAGAAATACTTATCGTCCCATTATCGCTCTACGCTGAAACGAGGGAAATGGGCAGATCGCATCAATGCCCTTTATTTCATCGAAGATTTTTACATGAGTTCGTTGCGTGAGGATGTCTTTGTTCATTTTCAAAGTTTGAAAAAACAAGATGAAGAGTTTCGACAATGCCTGTTGACAGCAACTTCTTTGCAGGAATCCAGACTGCTCAACGACATTCTTGAAAACGAGAGTATATCAACAGGTTTAATCAAAGAAATCCTGTTTCGGTTGGATGACACTTTTCTGGAGGAGATGATGAGGCGAATCGAATCTGATGCGGTAACTTCGGAAAAGGTGTTGTTTGCGTTCATTACCTTTTTAGGGGAGCAAAAAAACCTGCGCTTTTATCCATTTATCGAAGGGAAGTTGTTTGATGAACGGAAAGAAGTGCGTTTAAAGGCGATGAACAGTTTAAGCAATTTTGAAGAATTCAGCAATCCGCATTTATTAGCCCCATTCTTCACTTCAGAGGATTGGGAAGAAAGAATGTACGCTGCTAAAATTGCGGGTGCTTGCGGTTTGACCCAATACCAGTCTTCCATGGTTGAGCTGTTCTCGGACTCTGTGTGGTGGGTGCGGTTTTCAGCTGCCGACAACATTTATAAATTTCAGGAGGGAGACGCCTTGCTCGCACAAGTGTCTCATAAGCATTCGGACGACTACGCACGGGATATTGCCAAGCATATGTTGACGAGAAGGGGAGGAAGAGGGAAATGAATGATGAATGGATATCAACAGCAATAGAGCTCATCGCATGGGCTATCATTGTCTATATGCTTGCAGCCGCCCTGATTTATCTGCTTCTCTTTCTGGTGGCCAGCCCGAAAATCAACAAAGAGAAACGGTTGAACAGAAGCGAGCAGATTGAGGGAATGTCGATCAATAAGGACACCTATCCGATTTCAGTTCTGGTGCCTGCCTTCAATGAGGAAGCGGGTGTTGTCAGTACGGTCCGCTCGCTCCTATCACTGAATTATCCCCAATACGAAGTGATTGTCATCAATGACGGCTCTACAGATGCAACGAGCGAAAAAGTCATGAGCCAATTCCAGATGGAGCCGATCGACCTTGCTGTCAGGACGTATTTCAAAACGGGAAAGATCAGTCGTGCTTATAAATCTTCAGTTCACCCGAATCTCTTTCTCATTGAAAAAGAGAATGGCGGAAAAGCGGATGCCTTGAATGCAGGAATCAACTTTTCGCAGTATCCGTATTTCGCTGCCATTGACGGAGACTCGATCCTTGAGCAGGATGCCCTGTTAAAAACCATGAAGCCGATCATCGATTCAGCCGGACGGGTGACTGCGACCGGCGGAACAGTCCGCATCGCCAACGGCTGCCGAATCAACAAAGGGGTCATCGAGCAAGTCGCATTGCCGAAAAAGCCGCTGGAAGTAATGCAGATCATTGAATACTTCAGAGCTTTTCTCATAGGCCGCCTAGGCTTCAGCCGAATAAATATTTTGTTGATCATCTCGGGGGCTTTCGGGGTTTTCGAGAAAAGCCGCGTCATCAAAGTGGGCGGCTATAAAACGGATACCGTCGGCGAAGACATGGAATTGATCGTCCGGCTCCACCGCTCCATTAAAGATGAAAAGTCCAATCAACGCATTGAATACATTCAAGATCCCGTCTGTTGGACGGAAGCACCGAGTACAAAGGCTTCTCTAAGGGCTCAGCGAATCCGCTGGCAACGAGGCCTGGCAGAAACCCTGTGGACCCATCGCAAAATGCTGTTCAATCCAAAGTATAAAGGCATTGGGTTGTTTTCAGTTCCTTATTACATCATGATTGAATTATTAAGTGCGGTGTTTGAAGTGCTGGGGTATTTTATCATTGTCGGGGGATTGGCTTTCAATTGGATCGATCCTGAGATTGCGCTGGTGTTGCTGTTGGTGATGGTGCTCTATGGATCGCTCCTGTCTTCTTTGGCGGTTCTGCTGGAAGAATGGACCTATCATAAATATCCGGATGTGAAGAGCATCCTCATCCTATACATGTATGCACTGACGGAAACATTCTGGTACCGGGTTCTCATGAACTTTTGGCGCGTTCAAGGCCTGTATCATGCGTTCAAGAAAAAATCGGTCTGGGGAAACATGGAACGCAAAGGTGTTTTTTCGGATGAAAAGACATAAAAAGAAGCTGCAGCTGCAGCTTCTTTTTATGGTTTATTCCACATCTCCGAAAGTTTCTTGTAGGATAAAGTAAGATTGTTTCAGCCGTTCTTCGTATTTTGGCAGGTTCCATGGTTCCCATGAGTACATTGCAGGA